>CAMCJC010000294.1 GCA_945875065.1 uncultured Propionibacteriaceae bacterium
AGAGCGTCGTCCGCATGCAGGATCCCGACGAGAGCAAGTCACTGGTGGAGTTGGCTCATACGAAGCCGTCGTTGCTACTAGAGGGGAATACACCGAGGCTCATCGACGAGTGGCAGGTGGTGCCGCGCCTGTGGGATGCGGTGCGACATGCCGTCGATCGACGCAAGCTGCCGGGCCAGTTCATCCTGACTGGCTCCTCAACGCCGACTGAGAGGCCCGCGCATTCCGGTGTCGGCAGGATCAGCCGGATTGTTATGCGGACCATGACGCTCTTGGAGTCAGGTGAGTCCACCGGAGCCGTTTCGCTGGGCCATCTGTTTGATGGCGCGACCGATGTTGGCGCGCTTAGCGACATCCAGATCGACGACATCGCCCGGCTCCTGTGTCGAGGTGGCTGGCCGGCCGCCGTCACTGCGGCCACTCAAAATGCAGCGATGAGGCTTGCGCCGCTGTACGTCGAAGAGCTCATCGACTCCGACGTCTCTAGGCTGGACGATGTGGGTCGCAACGCCACTCGCATGCAGGCGCTCATGCGGTCGTATGCTCGCCATGTCGCCACCCAGGCCTCTCAAGCGACAATCGCCGCCGACATGACTAGCAGTGATGCGACGGCTTCGCCCAAGACCGTCGTCGACTACCTTGACGCGCTCGCCCGTGCCTACGTCATTGAGGACCTGCCCGCTTGGAACCCGGTGCTGCGCTCCAAAACCGCCATCCGCACCAGCCCGACGCGACATTTCACCGATCCTTCAATCGCTGCGGCGCTCCTGCGCGCTACGCCGGCCAAGCTCCTAGAGGACTTCGAGACCTTCAGTCTGCTCTTCGAATCCCTGGCTGTGCGCGATCTGCGCGTTTACACTCAAGCGATCGACGGGTCCGTGTTCCATTACCGAGACAAGACCGGGCTTGAGGCGGATGCCGTGCTCAGCCTCGCCGACGGACGCTGGGCCCTCGTCGAGGTCAAGCTGGGGGAGCGGTACATCGACGACGCTGCCGCCCACCTGCGTAAGCTCGCCGACCGCGTCGACACCAAGAGGATGGGACCGCCGTCGTTCCTGATGGTGGTCACCGGAGGCAAGGCCGCGTATCGTCGCGACGACGGCGTCGTGGTCGTCCCGCTGGCCTGCCTCAAGCCTTGACGATCGCGCCCGGAGAAGACGACGATGCACGCTCGAACTGGTGCTTGGGTCAACATTTATCTTGGCCAGTACGGATTCTGGGGTGACGGTGGAGAACATGACGGCGTACACCGTGGCTCAGGCTAAGGCCCGCCCATCCCGATCTTCTGAGCAAGGCCGCTAGAGGCGAGGACGTCACCATCGCCCGTGCCGGTCGGCCTGTCGTGCGGCTGGTCGCTGTGGATGAGCCGAGTCGCAGGATGGTGGCTGGTTCCCTAGCGATTCTCCCGCCGCGTGACGATGCCGTTGTCGTAGGCGATTATGACCAGTTGGGCGCGGTCTCGAGCGCCGAGCTTCTTCAGGAGGCGGGAGACATAAGTCTTGACGGTTGACAGCGTCAGGTCCATTTCTTCGCTGATCTCGGTGTTGCTGAGACCTTCGCCGATGTGGCGGAGGAGCTCGCGGTCGACGTCGCTCAGCGCTGCGACCTCCGGGGAGGGCGGCAGCGCCGGTTCGTAGCGCTGCAGAATGCGGGTGATCAGGGCCGGAGACAGGATCGATTCGCCGCTGTGGACCTGTCGGATGGCGTGGAGGAGTTCGCCGCGGGAGCTGGTTTTCAGCAGAAACCCGGTGACGCCTGCGCGCAGGGCCCCGTGGAACGACGCGTCGTCCTCCATTGATGTGAGCGCGATGATCTTGGCCTGGCTGCCGGAGGCGACGATCAGCTCGGTGGCGTCGGTGCCGCTGAGTAAAGGCATGCGCAGATCCATCAGGATGATGTCCGGCTCGATCTGTTTGGTCAGGGTCACGGCCTCCTGACCGTTGGTTGCGGAACCGACGATCTCCACGCCCGGCATCGCTTCGACGACTCGGCAGATGCGGGCGAGCACCTCGGGATGGTCGTCAGCGGCCACGACGCGGATGTTATCGGTCATAAACTTATGTTTTCATGCCGCACGGTTGGGGCGTTGACTTTCGTGAAGATCCCCGCTCGTAGGCCGACATCCATCGCCGTACGTTTGGTCGGGGTGAGGGTCGGGTCGCCGCGCCCGCCTTCGCGGCATATGGAACGACGTTGGCGACGACGCGACCGTGACTACCTGCGATGCCGTGCCAGGCGACGGGCGGCCGGGCTCTGGAGCAGTCGGGGAAAGTTGATTCGGGGGTGGCTCGGCTCGTGTCGTCGCCTAGGGTTCCGGGAACACGCGGCAGGAAGGCGAAGGGTTTGAGCGCGCGGGATCGACGATTCAGGGGGCCAAGTTGGCGTACCTGATGCACCCGACGGTGGACGAGTGGAATGTCGAGGAGTCCTTCTTCGTGCTGCGCAGCGGCAGCCGGCGAGTGACGCTGACTCCCGGGCTTCGCACCAGCATCCTGGATGGGCGGGAGAGTGCCTACAAGACGGTGCTGGTGACGTCGTCGTCGGCGCATCTGAGCTGGTTCGTCGCGGACGAACTACGGTTCGGAGGCGGCCACTGGGTGGTGGTCGACCCGCGGGGACGGATGTACAACGGCCAGACGGGTGTGATGCTGAGCGGCTTTCAAGGGCTTTGGGACCCGCTGTCGTGCTACGACTATCGGCTGGAGTCTTTCGAGTCGGTGTCTCCGGACGCGGCGGGTGCCTTCTTTATCGACGTGTTCACGCGGGAGCAGGCGACCTCAGCCACGCGCGCGGGTCGGGTCGCGGAGCGGATCGTCCCGGCTCTGGGCGGCGGTCCGATGGTGCGATGGGACATCCACGAGCCGCTCGCGCAGCCGTGGTCGCCAGATGCGATGACGGAGCAGATGAGGCTGCAGATGCCGGCGACGGAGCGGTTCTTCGCGCGCAGCGCGGGTGGCGCAAGCATCAACATCACGATGTCTCGAACTCGCAGCGGGCTGCTGGAGCAGACGCGGGGGCTGATCCCCGTCGGCGACTACGACCGCCCTCTTGGGTTGCCACGACGTGCGCCGCTGGGGGCGCATCCGGCGGTCACGGCGGCGTTGACGGAACTGGCGGAGCGGTCGCGGGTGACTGTCGCGATGGTCTCGTACTGCCAGGTGCAGGAGCGTGACGGGTCGCTGGGGCAATTCGCGGAGCTGCGTCGCCCGGATTCGCCGGTAGCGGTGCTGCTCGGGGCGGCGGCGGTGAAGTCGCTCAAGCTGAACGTCGCCCGGCTGGCCGAGCGCTACGACGTCACCGCGATAGGCCCCAAGAAGATCTCGAGCGTCCTGATCCGTTTCAGCGGCCTGGACCCGTTGTGGTCGCAGATGGCCGACCTCACCAAGGAACTCGACGAGGAGCGCCTGGCTGCGATGCTCGCGCACCAGTTGGACACCCCGTGGTTCCGGAGGGAGCTGGGTTAGATGGCGACGGAGTTGGTTCTGCTGAGCGAGATCCCCGCGACCTTCGACATGGTGCGCCTCGTGATGACCAGGGTGTGTGGCGTCCACTCAACTCTCATCGAGTTCAGGGGAGGCGAACTCATGTCTGTGTTGGACACGAACCATGCCCGACTCGTGACGCTACACGCACCGAAGGTGATTCAGCTGCCCGAGGAGGCGCGTGCGGCGCTGCTGGGCCCGCCGCCCAGCGCATTCGGACTCTGGACGGAGGTCGTGATCCCGCACGGCGCGCCACCTGCGGCGCATGTGCTGGCGAATGCGATCGCCGCGGAGGTTCGCGGCGAACTACGAGAGAGAGGCTTATTCACAGAATCCCAAAGATGATTCCTGTGATGGCGTTGATTGTGGTT
>CAMCJC010000295.1 GCA_945875065.1 uncultured Propionibacteriaceae bacterium
GTAATCTTAGGGTTCTCGATGGGCGGCGGCGAGGTCGCGCGGTACCTCGGCAGCCGTGGTTCCGGACGCATCGCCGGGGCGATCCTATCCGGTTCGATCTGCCCGGCCCTGTGCATCACCGACGACAATCCCGACGGCGCTATGCCAATGTCGGGTTTCAAAGAAATGGCCGAGGCGTGCGCGGCTGACCACCTAGGTTTCGTCGATCAGTTCTGCACCTGGTTCTTCAGCAACAACGAAGGCCTGATGGTCACGCAGGAGCAGCGGCAAGCCGCAGTCGCGATCGCACAACAGTCGTCGCGTGATGCCGCCGTCGAGACCATCATCCGGTGGGCCACCGACCTTCGAGGCGATTGCCGACGGATCGACGTCCCGTTGCTGGTGATCCACGGGGACGGGGATCAGAACGTGCCGCTGGCCAAGTCCAGCGGCCGCATGCCCGAACTCGTGCCGGCTGCGAAGCTCGTTGTGATCGAGGGCGGACCTCACGGAGTCAACGTCTCGCACGCCGACCAGTGGAACCGGGCGATCCTCGACTTCCTGGCCCAGCTTGACGGCTAGGGCCTGTTTTTCGAAAGCCACGCCCTGCCGGCAGTGGCTTGGATCGGGCGATCTAGCGCCCCAACAGCTTGACCAGTACGCACCCGTACACCAGGCAACTGTTGTTGAGGCTACGCCGTCTGCTCCAGCCCATCCTCGCCGAAAGGAGCACGTTCGAAACAGGCCCTAGAACCAGCCGCGCCGCCCGGCCCCCAGTCGTTGCCGTGGGTCCTTCGACTGCTCCAACCCCTTGACATGGGAATCTCGAGTTCGCGATATGTGGTGGGAGTATTCGTCGGAGCCTAGGACGTCGCTGAGTTCGATCCGTGTACGATCCTCGAATTGATAGGACTTGTCTGCGTTTCGATAACGGTGGTAAACGTACGTCGCGAACGTTACGGCGCACACCACGCCGAGGCCCAGCAAGAAGATGCGAAACTCGGATGAGCTTTCGAGCAACCAGAACATCAGTACCCCCTTAGGCCATCATCAGGAACAGCAGGACACCTACGACGGTGCCGATCACAAAGATCAGGAATGTCACCAAAGCCAGCACTGGCATGTTCAGGGGCACCGAGCCCATGACGTTCCCGTTCTGACCGTTCACCGCGACGAAGTGCTTCAGTCCCTTCTCCTTCTGGTAGTACGAGTACAACCAGATCGGTAGATACACCGTCACCCACCGTGACCCGTGTAGATCCACTTGCTCGGTGTCCCACCTGACTCCGCGGTTGTACTGCCCGACCAATCCGTCGGCCTTGTGTCGGGCGATCGACAGCAATTTGTCCGTCACAACCCCCGACAGTTGCGAGACGTTGACGTCGCGTCGCTCGCTGGTGAAACCCCTGAGGTAGTTGGGGTTGTAGCGCAGCGCGCCCTTGACGTCGAACGGCAGGATCGCGTTGATGATGTTGTTGGTCTGAGACGGGTCTTGCAGGTTCCCGCGCTCCGCGCTGGATTCCAGCAGCAGGTCGTCGACCGCCATTTTAAAGCTACGCCCAACGTTGTACACGTCGGCGGCGTAGTAGGTGACGTGACTGTTCTCGCCGCGCTTCTCGGTCCATCGAGCCGTCTGGATTTCACCCTGGCCGGTCACCATCGCCGAGGCATTGCCGTCGAAGACGAAGTACGGCAGATAAACGCCGACGACGTTCTCCGGCTGGAACTCGCGCTTGAACTTCGGGTTCGCGAAGAACTTCCGGGCGTCCACGAACGCCCGGATCGTCTCAATAGCGTGCTCGCGGGGGACGATGAATGGGGCCACCGCATCGGGTACGGCACCGTTCGGGATTCGGGACGATGCCGACAGGTAGCTGCGGCACCAGTGGCACCGTACCTGCGCGGTCTCCGCCGTGTTGATGACGACCTCGGCCCCACAGCCGCCGCACTTGAGGGTGACAGTGGCCTGCTCTATGGCGATGTCCCTTGCGGTACTGGTCATGCTCGTGCCCTGGAGGCTGTCGATACCGCTGGTCAGATCGACCTGCGACTCCAAAGCGGGCTCGTTCCACTTCGAGCGGCAGTTTGCGCACGCCAAAGACCGTTGTTCGATGCTGTAGCGGATGTCGGTGGAGCCGCAGCTGGCACACTTGACCATGCCGCCCTCGGAACCGCGGGTGGTCTGCAAATCGATGACCGCAGGCTCCTCAGCTAACGGGGGCGCGATCGGGGGGCCTTGACCGGCCGCGCCCCGCGGAGTAGGCGGGGGCGGCCAGGAGGCCCTGTTACCGGGAACACTCATCTTTTCAACCCGAGGTGCCTCACAGGCCGAGGAGCCGCTGCTTCAGTGTGTCGAACTCCTCCTGGGTGACCACGCCGGCGTCGAGCAGTTCCTTCATCTGCTTCAGCTTTGCCACCGGATCTTCCTGCGAGGCCGCGGGGGCCGCCGGCTGCTGGGGAGCTTGCTGCTGCGGGGTCTGCTGGAAGCCGCCCATGACACCGCCCATCATCGGTACGCCCATGCCCATCCCGACGATGCCGCCGGCGCCGCCGTTCTCACCGGCCGCCTGGATCCCGCGCGCCACCGACTGCTGGAGGAACGAGTTACCGCGGTCGCCGCGCAGCGCGTCGGCGCGCTTGACGTCTGAGAGGAGGGCCTTGGTGTCCTCATCGTATTCGATGGCGGCCAGGGCGACGCGCTTGATCTCGATGCCTCGGCCCGTGGTCCACTGGTAGTTCTCCTCGACGGCGGCGCTGAGTGCCTTAGCGAAGCCGATCGAGTCCTGTTGGATGCGCGTGATGCGGTTGCCCTGCGCCGGATCGTTCGTGTACTTGGAGAACGCCGCGGATAGCGAAGCCACGACCTCGGTGAACAGCTGCTCGCCGGCCGGGTTATCCATGTCGGCCAAGTCGAAGACGCCGTTGGTGGCGATGAAGCTCGGCGGGACGAGCGAGGTCACGAACAGCATCGGGTCGACGATCTGGAACGAGTAGGTGCCGCGCGTGACGGCCCCGACCTGGGCGCCGAGGTACGAGTCGTCCCAGTAGACCTCGGCCTGCGTGCCGAACTTGTTGTCCGGGATCTCCTTGAGATTGACGAAAAACACCTGCTGCTGGGCACCAGGGCGGCCGCCGTACTTGAAGCGCTCCCATGACGCCTTGATGATCGAACTGACGAAGCCGCCGCCGGCGAAGATGCTGGAGGCGCTCGGATCCTGGCTGTTGAAGACGAAACCGCCAGGCTCGGCTACGAAGCCCGTCAGCTTCCCGTCCTCGAACGTCATCAGGCCGTAGCCCTCTGGGACGACGATCTTCGAGCCGTCGGAGATCAGGTTCTCGGAGCCTTTCGTGTTGGAGCCGCGGCCCGCGTTGCGTCCAGCGTTGACGCCAGGGCAGACCGCGGCGGTGGCCCCGGTGCCGGCGCGCACCGTGACGTAGTCAAGCCACTGGTCGGCGAACACTCCGCCGACGGCGCCCGCAAAAGCCTTGATGAAACCCCTGTGATGCTCCTAGCTCATCGAATCGGGGTCGGTGCCCAGTCGGGCCACCAATCTTCATGGTCCCACATCGCCCGGCCAGGTAACAGATCACCGGTAGACTTCTCGCACGTGTTGCAGGTCAAAGACGTGGAGGTACGCGCGGGGGCGCGCCTCCTGCTCTCCCCAGTGAGCTTCCAGATCGCCCCCGGGGATCGCGTGGGCCTGGTAGGGCGAAACGGAGCCGGCAAGACTACGTTGACCAGGATTTTGGCGGGGGAGAGCCTGCCGGCCGGAGGGACCATCACCCGCACTGGGCAACTCGGCTATCTTCCTCAAGACCCTCGTTCCGGAGACCCTGAGCAGCTGGCTCGCGACCGCAACCTCAACGCCCG
>CAMCJC010000296.1 GCA_945875065.1 uncultured Propionibacteriaceae bacterium
CCAGTTCGGCTACGAGGACGAGCCGCTCCCCGTGGCGCGCAAGCGCCGCTACCGACGCCAACACCATCGCCGCGTGCTCTGCGTCCTCCTCCTGACCCGGGCCGTATTCGAGCGCGGCTAGGAGCTCGGAGGTCACGCGATACGCTGCGCGTCGCCCGAGCCGCAGGGAGCCGTCGATCGCGGCGAGCTCAGCGCGTGAGATGGGGATGAAGACAAGTTGCCTAGTCACTAGGCAAGCGTAACGTCGGGTGTTGCCCAATCGCTGACCGGTGTTGCCGGATTCGCCGCTGGTGTTGCCCGGTGGCTCGTAGGGCCTAGCGCAACCCGTGGGCGCGGTCTAGCGTCGCGGCATGACAGAACTGATGCCGCTTCAACAGGCGCAGGGCATTGCCCGCGCCGTCTGCGAGGCCCTGCTCGGGCTGCGGGCCCTTCACCAGATTCGGCCCTGCCTGACGCCTGAGGCCTTCCGGCAGCTTACCCGTTACGTAGACGCCTCACGCTACTGGCCCGCTCAGACTGGCCGGGTGCGGGTTCAGTCGCCTACTCCGGGCGTCGCAGAAGCCGTCAGCATTATCCGGTTGGGACGGCGCTGGCAGGCACTGTGCCTGCGGCTGGAACGCGACGATGAGTGGGTCTGCTCGGAACTGACCCTGGTCGGGTTTCGCGCATGACTCAGCGGCGCCGCTTGGCGGCCTTGCGACGCGCTGCGCGGTTTCCGCCGCCCTGCGAAGCCGGCTTTGAGGTGCGCTTCGCGCCGCCCGGCAGGATCACCTCGGCGTCACCGGACTCGTCCGGGGCCGAGTAGGTCAGGTTCTCTTCCTTCTTGGTCTCGAGCTCTTTGGCCAGGGGCGCGTGCGACTCCGGTTTCAGGGCCTCGACCTTCGCGGCTACGTCCTCCACGTTGCCCTCAGCATCGGTCACGACTCCGACTTTGAGGTTTTCAGGCTTGTTGACAGGGACGTTGAACAGCATCTGCACGGCCTGCTCGAAGGATGCCTCGCGCATAGCGACGAACATGTCGCCGCCTTCGCGCTGGTACTCGACCAGGGGATCGCGCTGCGCCATGGCGCGCAGGCCGATGCCTTCGCGCAGGTAGTCCATCTCATAGAGGTGACCGCGCCAATTCTTGTCGACCACCGACAATACGACCTGGCGTTCTAGTTCGCGCATCGTCTCCGAGCCGAGTTCCTCCTCGCGAGCGTCGTAGGCCTCAGCGATGTCCTCGGAGAACAGCTTGACGAGTTCATCGGCGGTCGGGATCTCCTCTTCGATCTCATCCTGACTGACGCTGACCGGGTAGATCGCCCTCAGTTCCTCGAAGAGCTTGTCGAAATCCCAGTCCTCGGGCACGCCGACGGTGTATTGGTGCACGACGGCGCTGACCACCTCGCCGGCACGGTCCCGCAGTTGGTCGGAGACGTCCTCGCCGTCCAGGACCCGGCGACGGTCCTTGTAAATGACGTGGCGCTGCCGGTTCATGACATCGTCGTAGCGGAGAACGTTCTTGCGCATCTCGAAGTTCTGCGATTCGACCTGCTTCTGCGCCGACTCGATGGCGTTGCTGACCATCTTCGACTCGATCGGAACGTCATCTGGAACCTTCATCAGCAACAGGGACCGCTCAAGGTGCTCGGGCGTGAACAGCCGCATCAGGTCGTCGCGGAGGGACAGGTAGAAGCGGGACTCGCCCGGATCGCCCTGGCGGCCCGAACGGCCGCGCAACTGATTATCGATGCGCCGGGACTCGTGCCGCTCCGAACCAACGACGTACAAGCCCCCGACCTCAACGACCTCATCGTGCTCGGCCGCCACCTGCTCCTCAAGGGCCTTGAGGGTGTCGGGCCACTGGGCCTCGTACTCTTCGGGGTTCTCGACGGGATCAAGCCCCTGTTTGCGCAGCTGCAGATCGGCGAGGAACTCGGGGTTGCCGCCAAGCATGATGTCGGTGCCACGGCCTGCCATGTTCGTCGACACGGTGACGGCTCCCTTGCGGCCGGCCTGCGCGACGACGGCGGCCTCACGCGCGTGCTGCTTGGCGTTTAGGACCTCGTGCGGGATGCCCGCCTTCTTGAGCATCCCCGACAGCAGTTCGGACTTGGCGACGGAGGCGGTGCCGATCAGCACCGGCTGCCCCTTCTCGTGGCGTTCGACGATGTCCTCGACAATCGCCTCGTACTTGGCTTCGGCGGTGCGGTAGATCTTGTCGCGCTGATCCTTGCGGATCATTGGCATGTTGGTGGGAATCGGGATGACCCCAAGACCGTAGATCTTCTGGAACTCGGACTCCTCGGTCTTCGCGGTGCCTGTCATGCCGGCGAGCTTGTCGTACATGCGGAAGAAGTTCTGGAGGGTTACCGTGGCGAGCGTTTGGTACTCATCCTTGATCTTGACGCCTTCTTTCGCTTCGAGCGCCTGGTGGAGCCCCTCGTTGTAGCGACGACCGGCCAGCGTGCGGCCCGTGTGTTCGTCGACGATCAGGATCTCGCCGTCGAGAACGACGTAGTCCTTGTCGCGCTTGAATAGCTCCTTGGCCCGGATCGCATTGTTCAGGTAGCTGATCAGCGGCGTGTTGGCCGATTCGTACAGGTTCTCGATGCCAAGGCGGTCCTCGACCATCTCGATGCCCGACGCGGCGATCGCGACGGTCCGCTTCTTCTCGTCGACCTCGTAGTCGGTGTCGCGTGCCATCCCACGGACGATGCGGGCGAAGACGGGGTACCACTCGTGGTTGTCCTGCGAAGGGCCAGAAATGATCAGCGGAGTGCGCGCCTCGTCGATGAGGATCGAATCGACCTCGTCGACGATCGCGTAGTGGTGGCCGCGCTGCACGAGATCGGCGGGGCTGAGCGCCATGTTGTCGCGCAGGTAGTCGAAGCCGAACTCGTTGTTGGTTCCGTAGGTGATGTCTGCGTTGTAAGCTTCCCGCCGCTCCGCCGGCGTCATAGACGCGAGGATCACTCCGACCCGAAGCCCAAGGAAGTGGTGGATCCGCCCCATCTGCTCGGACTGATACTTCGCGAGGTAGTCATTGGTGGTCACGATGTGGACGCCCTTGCCGTCAAGGGCGTTGAGGTATGACGGCAGCGTGCCGACGAGCGTCTTGCCCTCGCCAGTCTTCATCTCGGCGATGTTGCCCCAGTGAAGAGCGGCACCGCCCATGATCTGGACGTCGAAGTGACGCTTGCCGAGGACCCGGACCGATGCCTCGCGCACCGTGGCGAAGGCCTCCGGCATCAGACGGTCAAGGCTCTCGCCATCCTCGAACCGCTTGCGGAACTCGTCAGTCTGCTCGCGCAGTTCGGCATCGGACATCGACTTGAAGTCGTCCTCAATGAGGTTGACTTGGTCGGCAACCTTCTTCAGCTTCTTGAGCTGAGCCCCCGATCCCAGGTTGCTCAGGAAATCCATGAAACCCACGTCGATGTTCCTTTAGTTTGACTCATGTGGCCGACGGCGCACCGGCCCAATCCTAGCTATCGAAGCCGTCACCTCAAACAACCGGCGGGCCGGGGAGGCCCCGGCCCGCCGTCGTGGGTTTGATTAACCCTGCACCTTCAGGTGGATGACGCCGTAGTTATAGGCCTTACGCCGGTAGACGACCGACGGCTGCCCGCTATCGGCGTCCTGGTACAGGAAGAAGTCGTGACCGACCAACTCCATCTCATCGAGCGCCTGGGCCAGCGTCAGCGGGGTGGCCTCGAACTCCTTCTCGCGGACCACGAGCGGCCCGTCACCGTCGACTACCATGCCCGCAACCTCGCGGCGGGTCACCTCGGCCTCGGCGGGTTCCTCGGCCGACGCGGCGGGTGCGGCAGCGGCTTCCTCAGTCAAGATGGTGCTGCGGAGG
>CAMCJC010000297.1 GCA_945875065.1 uncultured Propionibacteriaceae bacterium
AACGTTGCCGCCTTCACCCCGCCCTGGTCGCTGGTGGAGCACTACCTGACGGGCGACTGGGCGACGTGCGTCAAGCTCGGGCCCGGCCTGCCGAAGCCCCTCATCCCGCCCGGCGTTGGAGCGGCCTGGGTGTCCGAGGGCGGCGACGTCGTCGAGGTCTCCCTGTGGAATCGCCTAGAACCAGGGCCGCGGGCGGTTGTCATCCGCGGTGATGCCGTCCACACTCTCACAGCAGGGGCTGAGCCGTTGCCGGTCGGGCCGCCGGGGGAGTGGATCCACGAGCCCGACGGCGCCGTCGTCCGCTCCGGGCTGGTAGCCGAAGCGACTCCCGGTACCCGGCTGCTGGCGGCGAAGGTCGCCTATACCACCTCCGCTGGGCCTCTGACTAGCCCATTCGTCACTGACTACCGCATAGTCGAGACCCTCGACTATGACATCGCCACGCTGCGCCGCTGGGTAAAAGCGAACCGTGTCGGCAGCCTGGAGATCAAGCGTCGAGCCATCGACGTCGACCCGGCCGCGCTCCGTCGGCAACTCAAACCCAAGGGCGATTGCCGCGCCACGCTGCTCCTCGCCCGCACCATCGACGGGGCCCGGGCGTTCGTGGTGGAGCGCGGTTAGGCGCCCTGCATGCTGCAGTGCTGGGCGAGGCCGACCCGCCCATCCCGGGGCCCGTCGAGTCCGACCCACCCATCCCGGGGCCCAGGGGCGGTGTTGTTACGCCTGACCGAGGTCGACGATCGCTCGGCTCCCGAAACGGTGATCCCCGCCCGCCATCCCCATTGCGTGCACGAATCGCCGTTTTGGGTGAATGGTGGAGTTCGTGGCTAGGGGGTTTGCGGGGCTGGTTCATCTGGCTCGGCGATTCATGCACGCCTCCGGGGGATCCGAGGGCGGAGGGGCGATGGGGGCAGCAGCCATCAGCAGCGTTCTTGGCACTCGGCTTGATTGAGTGCTAACGCGGGTATAGCTTTGTTTCTGGCACTCGGTACCTTCGGGTGCCAACGCCCGGGTGGCACCGCGACGACGCCCGGTCTTGACAGTAGACATTGACCCGGCAGCTGCCGGAGAACACAGAAAGGGGCCTGACGTGGCAACCACGATCAAGCCGCTCGAGGACCGCGTCCTCGTCAAGCCGCTCGAGGCCGAGCAGACCACCGCTTCCGGCCTGGTCATCCCGGACACCGCCAAGGAGAAGCCTCAGGAAGGTCAGGTCGTCGCCACCGGCCCCGGCCGCATCGATGACAAGGGCAACCGCGTCCCGCTTGATGTCGCCGAGGGTGACGTCGTCATCTTCTCCAAGTACGGCGGCACCGAGGTCAAGTACGACGGCACCGAGTACCTGCTGCTGAACGCCCGCGACATCCTCGCCGTCGTCTCCCGCTGAAAGCAGGCCTGATCCATGGCAAAGACTCTGCAGTTCGATGAGGACGCCCGCCGCTCGCTCGAGCGCGGCGTCGACATCCTCGCCAACACCGTCAAGGTCACGCTCGGCCCCAAGGGCCGCTACGTCGTCCTCGACAAGAAATGGGGCGCCCCCACGATCACCAACGACGGCGTGACCGTCGCCAAGGAGGTCGAGCTTGAGGATCCGTACGAGGATCTCGGTGCCCAGCTGGCTAAGGAAGTCGCCACCAAGACGAACGACATCGCCGGCGACGGCACCACCACCGCCACCGTGCTGGCCCAGGCGCTCGTTCACGAGGGCCTGCGCGCCGTCGCCGCCGGGGCGAACCCGGTCGGCCTGAAGCGGGGCATCGACAAGGCCGTAGAGGCCGTCGTCGAGCGTCTCCACGAGAACGCCCGCAACGTCGATACCACCGCCGACATGGCCAACGTCGCCACGATCTCCTCGCGCGACGAACAGATCGGCGCCCTCATCGCAGACGCCTTCGACAAGGTCGGCAAGGATGGTGTCATCACCGTCGACGAGTCCCAGACGTTCGGCACCGAGCTCGAGTTCACCGAGGGCATGCAGTTCGACAAGGGCTACCTGTCGCCGTACTTCGTAACCGACGCCGACCGTATGGAGGCCGTCCTCGAAGACCCGTACATCCTCATCAACTCGGGCAAGATCAGCTCGATGAACGACCTCCTGCCGCTGCTGGAGAAGGTCATCGCGGCCAAGGGCACCCTGTTCGTGGTGGCTGAGGACGTCGATGGTGAAGCCCTGTCCACGCTCGTGGTGAACAAGATCCGCGGCACCTTCACCTCCGTCGCCGTCAAGGCGCCGGCGTTCGGTGACCGCCGCAAGGCCATGCTGGAGGACATCGCGATCCTCACCGGCGGCCAGGTCGTCGCCCCCGAAGTCGGCCTCAAGCTCGACCAAGTCGGTCTCGAGGTCCTCGGCCGCGCCCGCCGCGTCGTCGTTACCAAGGACAACACCACCATCGTCGACGGTGCCGGCGAGACCTCCGAGGTCCAGGCCCGCGTCCAGCAGCTTCGTGCCACCATCGAGCGCACCGACTCCGATTGGGATCGTGAGAAGCTCCAGGAGCGGGTCGCGAAGCTGGCCGGCGGCGTTTGTGTCATCAAGGTTGGTGCCGCCACCGAGGTGGAGCTGAAGGAGAAGAAGCACCGCATCGAGGATGCCGTCTCGGCGACTCGCGCGGCCATTGAGGAGGGCATCGTCGCTGGCGGCGGTTCCGCCCTCATCCATGCTGGCAAGGTGCTCGATGGTGACCTCGGCCTGGCCGACGACGAGAAGGTCGGCGTGGCCATCGTCCGCAAGGCCCTGGTCGAGCCGCTTCGCTGGATCGCTGAGAACGGCGGCGAGGCCGGGTACGTCATCACCTCGAAGGTTGCCGAGCTGGAGCCGGGTAACGGCTACAACGCGAAGACCGGCGTCTACGAGAACCTCATCGACGCTGGCGTCATCGACCCGGTGAAGGTCACCCGCTCCGCGTTGGCCAACGCCGCTTCGATCGCCTCCCTGCTCCTGACCACCGAGACCCTGGTGGTCGAGAAGAAGGACGAAGAGGAGAAGTGAGCTAGCGCTCTCCACGGCGCCCCGGGCTAAATGCCCGGGGCGCCTTTAGTTTCCGGGACGACGGCGCTCCTAAACCCCAGGACTTAAGGGCGCTCAAGAGTCCGTATCGTCGTCTTGAGTGTGCCAAATGGGCCGCCCCAATTAGATAAGGAACTTGGCCTCGTCGACGATGCCAAGAGTGCAGGAGATCAGAGCCCGTGAACCTCAGCGGCCGACCCATCCTGGTCACAGCGGCCGCGCTATCCGCCGTGGTTTTCCACTTCAGGGGCTCCCTCAGGTCCGTGCGAGGCCTGCTGCGTGTTGGCTGGAACTGTCGGCGGGGGCCACGAAGTGCGGCCCGGCAAGTAGGATGTGTTCACCTGGTCATATGCGCGGCGGAACGCCTCGCGGGCGTCACGATCACAGCCAACCGCTTCGGAAACGCGGTCAGCAGGATACATTTACCGGGCCGAGTTCTGGAAGACCAGGATTCAGGTCGATCTCAACCGAATAAAGTTGAAGACTGGACAGCTGCTGCGGGCGGCGAGAGGGAGTGAGGCGCCCGGCCCATTGACTAGCGTGGTTTACGGTCACCGGACTCGCCGCGAACAGCAAGGTCGCCGTCGGGTAAACCGCGGCTTGCGACGGCCTCAGGCAAAGGTAGTGCCGGGGATACGGAAAGCCAATCAAGCCCGCACTCGGCGGAACTGGTCGGGGTATGCTGATTGAATACTGGTAAGAGCGGCGGCCGGACGGGAAGGTTTATCCTTATCAAGGCCCCAAACGTGTTTTGAACTGGAGGCTCGGGTGAATCGTAGGTCAGCTCCCACCCTCGACGACGTCGCCCAGCTA
>CAMCJC010000298.1 GCA_945875065.1 uncultured Propionibacteriaceae bacterium
CCCCTCCCCCGCACCCGTAGCATCATCAACAACACCCTGCAACGCGCCAGCCACCTGCTGGCCAGCCACCACCGCCGTCGCCATGCGTCCACTCTTGTCTGTGTCACCGGCACCGGTCGCGCCGGTGTCCGGAGCATCAGCCCCACCGCCGCCCGACCCGCTAGCGGTTCCCGAAGAGGCACCTGACGAACCCCCTGCCCCCGGGGACCAGCCCGCTCCAGCACCAGAAGCCCCGCCACCGCCAGCAGTACCACCTGCACCACCGACAGCACCACTTCCACCGCCTTTTGCGCCTCCACCAACTCCGGATGATGAGGTTGCAGCCGCCGTTGTGCCTCCGGGCTTCCCACCACCGCCCGGCGACGCCCCTGTTCCGCCGACAGAACCGCTGCTGCCCGTCGGTGCTGCCATCGCCCCCGCGGCTGCCTGCGCCCCACCCCCTGAGGACCCACCGCCCGACTTACCGCCGCCACCCTTCGCCAGGATCATCGCCCCGGTGGGCAGAGCTGCGGCGATCGCCCCGGCAGCGCCGGTACCGCCACTGGTAACATTTCCGACGGCCGGGGTAATCAGCGTCATGAGCGCCGGCAACGCCACCAAAGACATCACCATCAGCGTCATACCGGTAACAATGGTCATCATCGACTGTTCAGTCGACTTGGTCTTCGTAATGGTGAAGGCGGCAGCGTAGATGATTGCCGCGGCTGGTTTATAGAGCAGAAAACCGATAATCCAGCCAGTAACCCGATTGAACATCTGTTTCCCCGTAGCAGTGTTCGTCGCGGCGGCGGCCAGGGGCAGCACCCCAACGAGAATCAGAAGGATCCCATTTCGAATAATCAATAATACTAGTTGAATCAGGGAGATAATCAATGCCAAGAACGCAAACAACAGCGTGATAACTATCCCCCAGGGGCTGCTCCCAGCGGCTACAAGAGTCATCATCTTGTCCGCCATGCACTCAGCATCCCCTGGCTGGCATCCCAGGGAGGCTGCGATCACCCATTTCGAGAATTCATCAGAGCCCGCCTGCAGGACCGAGACTACGCTGACTCCTGTACCCGACACGATCAGGAGCGTCAGCAACGAGCGGGCTAGGTCTTTCCCAGCCTCAGCTCGCTGATCCCAGGCCATCTTCATGGCCCCGATGATCACTCCCAGGGCTCCGAAGGCGACCGTGTACCACCACGTCGCGTTCTGGATCGTTGCCACCGCCTCGCTGCCCGGCGAGTCACCGGGCCGAAGGACCGCCGCCACGATCGCGACAGCGCCGGAAATCAGTATCGTGGACAGGAGGGTGACGCCGATCCTCTCGCCGTGTTGTCTGTCTGAGTCTCTCCCATGTGAACTCCAGGCCATCCGGACGCCCGCGACGATCAGCGAAAGCACACAGATTCCCAAGGCGATCCACACCACCCAGCCCATCACGTCATTGATGCCAGTCACGTTAGCCGGATGATCACCCGCATGAATATTCACATCCGGAACATTCTCCGGATGGTAGCGATCAAAATGGGCCTTCACATCAATCCCGGCAGAACTAAGCCAGATCTGACCAACAGCCTTCAAAGCATCACGGGCCGCACTCAACAACGAATTCGCAACCTCCGCCATGGTCTGATTAAACGCATTCTTAGCACCACAGACCACATCACCCAACCCACAATCAAGCTGCGGAGCACACACTTGTCCATCTTCACACATTACGCCTCCCAGGGAATGAACCCCTCGAGCGAGAACACCTGAACCGGTTCCACCAGGTTCTTCCCATCGTCCGAGAGGCGGTACTTCCAGTCACCTTCCACCCACGACAAATGCTCTGTCCACTTATACATCGCCCCCGTGGAAGACTTGTACACGATCTCAACTATGGCATAATTCCCGTCATAGGACACCACCTTGAAACCCACAAACTGGAACACCGGGCTTTGCTCTGAACTCGACGTCTTAGGCATCGTCTCCTTAGCGATCGCGGCATCCCGGCCAGGCCCCGGAACGTATCCTTGTCGCCGAAGCTTGGGCCGCAACGGCTCGTAGCTGCCTATACCCAGCAGATTCAAAGATGCCGTCACGGCACCAAGCGGCGTACGCGCATAGCAATGCCGATACCCATCCTCATCAATCACATTCGGACCAGCCCCATCCACATACGGCACAAACATCTTCCCCAACAACTCCCAAGTCGCAGCCGGAGCCTCCGAAACCGTCCCAGACATCTCCACCAAACCCACCGGACACCCGTTCTCCTGCCCGCTAGCCGAAGACGCCGGAACACTCGAACCCACCGTCCCCTGACCCTGCGCCACCCCACTACTACTAGCCGACGCCACCGGCCCCGACCCCCGCCCCAACATCGAAACCGCCAACACAATCCCCAACACCACCACCGCAGCGACAATAACAACCGCCACCAGGAACCACTTCGACGACTTTTGATCCTGCTCGCTCATAACAAACTCCTTCTATCTAGACCAAACAAAATAGTGTCCCCTGGCTCAAAAACGAGCATCACCCAACACAACGCGCGACCAAAGCGAGCCCAACCCAGCCCTTCTTCGCCACAACCTACCCCGAAAACCCTTCCAACCCCAGACACCATCAAACTCCGCATCAGAACACCCCGCCACCGACCCCATCACGTCATTGATGCCAGTCACGTTAGCCGGATGATCACCCGCATGAATATTCACATCCGGAACATTCTCCGGATGGTAGCGATCAAAATGGGCCTTCACATCAATCCCGGCAGAACTAAGCCAGATCTGACCAACAGCCTTCAAAGCATCACGGGCCGCACTCAACAACGAATTCGCAACCTCCGCCATGGTCTGATTAAACGCATTCTTAGCACCACAGACCACATCACCCAACCCACAATCAAGCTGCGGAGCACACACTTGTCCATCTTCACACATTACGCCTCCCAGGGAATGAACCCCTCGAGCGAGAACACCTGAACCGGTTCCACCAGGTTCTTCCCATCGTCCGAGAGGCGGTACTTCCAGTCACCTTCCACCCACGACAAATGCTCTGTCCACTTATACATCGCCCCCGTGGAAGACTTGTACACGATCTCAACTATGGCATAATTCCCGTCATAGGACACCACCTTGAAACCCACAAACTGGAACACCGGGCTTTGCTCTGAACTCGACGTCTTAGGCATCGTCTCCTTAGCGATCGCGGCATCCCGGCCAGGCCCCGGAACGTATCCTTGTCGCCGAAGCTTGGGCCGCAACGGCTCGTAGCTGCCTATACCCAGCAGATTCAAAGATGCCGTCACGGCACCAAGCGGCGTACGCGCATAGCAATGCCGATACCCATCCTCATCAATCACATTCGGACCAGCCCCATCCACATACGGCACAAACATCTTCCCCAACAACTCCCAAGTCGCAGCCGGAGCCTCCGAAACCGTCCCAGACATCTCCACCAAACCCACCGGACACCCGTTCTCCTGCCCGCTAGCCGAAGACGCCGGAACACTCGAACCCACCGTCCCCTGACCCTGCGCCACCCCACTACTACTAGCCGACGCCACCGGCCCCGACCCCCGCCCCAACATCGAAACCGCCAACACAATCCCCAACACCACCACCGCAGCGACAATAACAACCGCCACCAGGAACCACTTCGACGACTTTTGATCCTGCTCACTCACAACAAACCCCTTCTACCCAAATCGAAAAACCTATCAAAAACAGCCCAATATTCTCTCTGTCAAGAAGTGATCTCACCGACGCCAAAGCCTTCCGAACCGCCTCAGTAATCTGCGTCGCCATATCCCGC
>CAMCJC010000299.1 GCA_945875065.1 uncultured Propionibacteriaceae bacterium
ATTGGCTTACCTGTCTACCCTAAGGGCAGTGCGTTCACTTGGTCGGTGGATGCGCTAGTCCAAGCCTCATAACCAACCGTTATCCGTGGCGGTGCGCAGCGCCTCCGCGCGATTTCGAGCGCCCAACTTCCCGATGGCTGTGCTGAGGTAGTTACGCACCGTGCCCTCCGAGAGATGGACGGTGGCGGCAATCTCGGACGACGACGCGCCGCCGGCCGACGCGGCCAGCACGAGAGCCTCGCGCTCGGTCAGGGGCGATGCGCCGATGGACAGCGACGCGACGGCCAGCTCCGGGTCCACCACGCGCAGCCCGGCGGCGATGCGCCGAATGGCCTCGATCAGCCGGTCGATGGGAGCGTCCTTGACCATGAAACCGGCGGCCCCCGCGTCCATGGCTCGCCTGAGGTACCCGGGTCTGCCGAACGTGGTCACCACCAGCACCTTCGCCGACGGAGCAGCCGCGCGCAGTGGCGCGATGGCGTCGATGCCGTCCTCGACCTCGGTCCCGCCGGCGAGCGACGCGACGCAATCGCTTGTCACCGGGGCACGGGGCAAATCCCCGGAAGGCATC
Organism: uncultured Propionibacteriaceae bacterium; assembly: GCA_945875065.1. GTDB lineage: Bacteria > Actinomycetota > Actinomycetes > Propionibacteriales > Propionibacteriaceae > Arachnia. The sequence goes on from CAMCJC010000299.1 coordinate 572, forward strand.
TGAACGTCGAGCAGCACGACATCCGGGGCGCTGCGCCCAGCGACGGTGACAGCCTCTGCGCAGGTGCCGGCCTGGCCCACCACGTCGAGGTCGTCCTCCAGGGACAAGGTGGTCGCCAGCGCGGAGCGAATCAGCGCCTGATCCTCGGCGATCATGACCCGAATCATGGTTCTTCCTCGTCGAAACTTGCCAGCACCGCAACCCGCTGCGCTGGGCTCCGTTGCGGATGCCGCGCCCGTCGTCGGTGACCCGCACGAAGCTGGCCCCGGCGTCGATGGTGCAGATCGTGGCCTCGGCGTGCCGCACGACGTTGGTGACGGCCTCGCGCACCACGTAACCGAACAGTTCGGAGCGATTCTCGCCGAGGACTGGCAGCGCGGACGGGGCGCGGCATTCCACCCCCGCGGCCTGGAGCACGGAGCGCGCGGCGGCCAGCTCCGAGGCGAGCCGCACCTCGCGCATGCCGCTGGCCGTGGCCCGCACGTCGGCCAAGGCTTGACGGGCCACCTCGCCCAGGGTCGCAATCTCGGCGCGAGCGGCGTCGTCGGAGCGGCCCACCAGCCGTCCGGCCAGGTCGGCCTTGACGGCGATCGTGGTGAGCGAATGGCCGAGGATGTCGTGCAGGTCCCGGCCGATCCGTTCCCGCTCCGCCGCGACGGCGAGCACGGCGGTGCGCTGCTGCGCGCGGTCGAGGGCCTGGCGCATGCGCTCCCCCTCGAGGGCCGTGCCCAAACCCCAGCCCAGCACTATCGCGGCCAGGCCCATGACAACGCCGAAACTATCGGCATTGACGTAGGAAACGCCGAGCGCCACGAGCCCGAGGACCGAAACAGCAACCCTGGCCTTGCGCCACGCGATGAGCGACGCGATCGCGGCCGTGGCGTAGACAACGAAATACAAGGGGCGGGCATCGCCGTCGGTGACGAGGCCCAGCACGACGATGCAGCCGATCAGGCCCGCGATCCACACCCAGCGCCACGCCTCGCTCCAGTGGGCGATCACCGTCACGCCAAGGAAGAACACCAGTATCCCGGCCATGGCCAGCACGGCCAACACCCAGACCAGCGGCGAGTAGTCGTCGACGAAAAAGAAGGGAATCAGAGCGCACCCCGCACTGGGCAGCATGTAGCCGACCCCTTGCGCCAGCGCCCGCCGCCACCAAGGCAGGCCGACCGCCCCCGGGTCGTAGCAGGGGGCGGCGTTGGGGTCGTCGTCGAGGCTCATGGCAGTCACCGGCGCGAGACGCGCACGGCCCGACGGTACCCCACCACGCCCAACGCGATGAGCGCGACCGTCCAAACGCCGATCACCCACACTCCCCTCCACGGGAAGTCGCCGCCGACGATAGGCCACGTGCCAATCTGGCCGGCCCAGTGTGACGGGAGCTGTCGGCCGATGGTGGCCATCGCGGAGGGCATCATGCTCAGTGGGAACCACAGCCCGCCGAGCATCGACAGCGCCAGCATGGTCAGCGTCACGGCGGCGTTGGCGGCGGCCGGCTTGAACCAGAGCCCCAGGACGAGCCCGAGGACCACCATTGGCAGCAGGGAGGCCAGGATCAGGGCGCCCGAGGCCAGCCACGTGGCCACCGAAAGCCTGACCCCGCGGTAGGCGCCGGAGACGAAGACGGCGACGATGGCCGGCACGATCACGACGACAGCGACCACGATCTTGGTGGACAGGAACTGGGCCGGGGTGAGGGCGGTGAGCATCAACTGCCGGAACCAGCCGGTGGAGCGCTCGTTTTGGATCTGCGCGCCGGCGGTCATCGCGGCCCCGAGCGCGCCATAGGTGGCCATGGTCACCATCATGGTGGCGGAGACCTTGATGTCTCCCGTGGCGACCTCGTCGCCGTAGATACCGACAAAGAAGAGATACATCGTCGTGGGCATGGCGATGACGAAGGCCAGGAAACTCCACTCCCTCAGGGTGAGCAGAGCGCTGTGAGCAATGTAATGGGCGACGTGACGCACGCGGGCGGGCGTCGTGGCGGGGGTGACGGGTGTGGTTGATGTGGTCATGGCGATTCCCAAAGTTGAGGGCTGATCAGGCGACGAGTTCGAGGAAGGCGTCCTCGAGGCGGGGGGCGGTGACCTCGACGTCACGGACACCGTCGATGCCAAGGAGGTCCCGCAAGGTGGCGTCGGAGTCGGAGCTGGTGAGCGTCCAGGTGCCCGCATCCTGGCTAACGCGGATCACCCCGGGCAGCTCCTCCCAGCGGTGGTGCGGCCCTGCGAAGCGGATCTGCCGGCCGCCCACCACGGACTTGATCTGGGAGCCGCTGCCGTCGGCGACCAGCCGTCCCGCGGCCATGACGACGATGCGGTCGGCGAACTCGTCGGCCTCGTCGAGATAGTGGGTGGCAAAGACGATGGTGCGGCCGCCTTGGGCGAGGTCCTCCATGCTGGCCCAGAAACGGCGGCGGGAGTCGACGTCCATACCGACGGTGGGTTCATCGAGGATGAGCAGACGCGGGTCGCCCATGATGGCTAGGGCGAACCGGACCCGCTGGGCCTGACCGCCCGAGAGCTTGCCGGCGTTGGATCCGAGGATGTCGGCGAGGTCGGCCCGCTCAATGACCTCGCCCAACGGAAGCGGATGCGCGTGCAGCCCATGCATGAGCCGCAGCAGGCCGCGGACGGAGGTGTCGGCGAGGAGGGCGCCGTTTTGCAGCATGGCTCCGACGTCGCCACACCGAACCGCCTGCGCCGGGGACCGCCCGAAGACACGGGCCGAGCCGCCATCGGGTTGGACGAGTCCGAGCACCATCTCGGTGGTGGTGGACTTGCCCGCGCCGTTGGGGCCGAGGAAGGCGAGGATCTGGTCGGCGGGAACATCCAGATCCAGAGCATTCACAGCGGTGATAGAGCCGTAACGTTTGGTCAGGCTGGCGAGTTCGATGGCTAAGCATTCGGTCATGTCTCCAGCGTCGCCGGAGACCTGGGTGTCGCGTCAGGGGACGCTGTCACGGGTTGAGAATGACACGTGTCATCTTCGGCGGCCCGGTGAATGGTCCGCCCGGCGACGTGCGAGGATGGCGAACGCATCACTGACCATTCGGAGGACATCCCATGGCGCGACCTCGACCCCAACGGCATGCGCGCCCCGTGACGCGGCTAGTGTCGCCCGCCGGGACACCTCCCGGGAACGGTGAAGGTTCCGTGTCCCCCGCGCTGTGTCTGCTCGGCGC
>CAMCJC010000300.1 GCA_945875065.1 uncultured Propionibacteriaceae bacterium
CGGCCGCCTCACGGGCATCGCCGACATCCGCGACGATACGTCCGCCCGCACCGGACTGCGTCTGGTGATCGTGCTGAAGCGCGACGCCCAGCCGCGCGTCGTCATGAACAACCTGTACAAGCACACGGCGCTGCAGGACACGTTCGGCTGCAACATGCTGGCGCTCGTCGACGAGGTGCCCCGCACCCTGCGTCTCGACCAGTTCATTTCGCTGTGGATCAAGCACCAGATCGAGGTCATCCGCCGCCGCACCGCGTTCCAGCTGGCCGACGCCGAGAAGCGCGCCCACTTGGACCGCGGCCTCGTCAAGGCGCTGGGCATGCTCGACGAGGTCATCGCGCTGATCCGTGCTTCGCGGACCGCCGAGGAGGCCTCGGTCGGGCTGCAGCAGCTCCTCGACATCGACGAGCTCCAGGCCCGCTTCATCCTCGACCAGCAGCTGCGGCGCCTCGCGTCGATGGAGATCCAGAAGATCATCGACCGTCTCGCCGAGATCGAGCGCATCATCGCCGACCTCAAGGACATCCTCGCGTCCGAGGAGCGGCAGCGGGCGATCGTCGGCACCGAACTGCAGGAGATCACCGACAAGTACGGCGACGAGCGGCGCACCCGTATCGTCGCCGCCGACGGTGACTTCTCCGAGGAGGACTTCATCGCCGACGAGGACGTCGTGGTCACGATCACCCACGGCGGCTACGCCAAGCGCACCCGAGCCGACCAGTACCGCGTCCAAAAGCGCGGCGGCAAGGGAGTTCGGGGCGCCACCCTCCGTGCCGACGACGAGGTGGCGCACCTGTTCAAGGCGACCAACCACGAGTGGCTGCTGTTCTTCACCAACCTGGGGCGCGTGTACCGGGCCAAGATCTGGCAGCTGCCGGAGGCCAGCCGCGACGCGAAGGGCGGCCACGTCGCCGGGCTCTTGTCCTTCCTGCCTAACGAGCACATCGCGCAGGTCATGACCCTGCGCGGCTACGACGACGCCGAATACCTGCTGCTGGCCACGCGTCGCGGGCTGGTGAAGAAGACGGCGCTCGCCGCGTACGACTCGCCTCGGCAGGCCGGCTTGATCGCGATCAACTTCCGCGAGGATGACGACGAGTTGATCGGCGCGGCACTGTGCTCCAGCCAGGACGACGTCCTGCTGATCTCCCGCAAGGGCCAGGCGATCAGGTTCCAGGCCTCCGACGACCAGCTACGCCCCATGGGACGCGCCACCTCAGGCGTGACCGGCATGCGGTTCCGCGACGGCGACGAGCTGCTGTCGATGGCGATCCTCGGCGGCGACGACCTGGACGGCCGATTTGTGTTCACCGTCACCGACGGCGGCTTCGCCAAGCGCACCCCCGTCGCTGAATACCGGCAGCAGGGCCGGGGCGGCCTCGGCATCAAGGCGATGCGCCTCACCGACGACCGTGGGTCGCTCGTCGGCGGCGTCATCGTCGGCGAGGGCGACGAGGTGATCTCGATCAAGACGTCGGGGCAGGTCGCGCGGTCGGCCGTAGCGGACGTTCCGGTCAAGGGCCGCGACACGATGGGCGTGAAGTTCGTGAGCGTTCGGGGAGACGATTCCGTCGCCGCCATCGCCCTATACCCGGAGTCCGACGATACGGACGACAGTGACGATTCGGCTGACTCGGTTCTCGGTTCCGGCCAGGAACCGGGTACGGTGAACCAGGATGACGAAAGTGCTGGCGTCGAGGAGGTGACCGGGGATGAGTAATAAGAATCCCCAATGGCCGGGGGCGAACGGGAAACCGGGCGTGAGCTTCGGGCCAAAGGGCGGACAGAAAACCGGCGCCGGGAAGGACAGCGGATCGGCGACGTCGACCGTCATCAAACCTGGGGCGAATAACCAGCAGAACCAGCCCACAGGCAAGGTCCCGGCTCAAGCCAAGCCGCAGGCCCAGCCTCAGGCGAAACAGGAGTCGGCGAAGCAGGGCGGCAAGCCTGCGACCGAGACGGCCTCCCCCAAGGGGCAGGGCAGGCAGCCGGCCGCGGCACCGCTTTGGACGGCCCCGCCTAGCCCGGCCACGATGACCCCCAAGCCCGCGGACTCGCCGACGGCGGCGCCGGGTGGGAAGGCGGCGTCGAAGTCGGTGCAGCTGGAGAAGTCGAACGAGAAGAGCTCGACGGACACCACCGGCCGGTCGTCGTCGGTCACGCGGCGCACGCGTCGCGCCCGGCTGCGCCTGACCCGCGTCGACCCGTGGTCGGTGATGAAGACGTCATTCCTGTTCTCGATCGCGTTCGGCATCATCCTGGTGGTCGTGACATGGGTGCTGTGGGGCGTCCTGGTCGCGTCGGGTGCCCTCGATTCGGTCAACTCGACGATGAACCAGCTCATCGGCGACAGCAACAGCCAGTTCGAGATCCGGAACTTCATCGACGGAGGTCGCGTGGTCGGCCTGGCGGCCCTGCTGGCGGCTATCGACGTCGTGATCCTGACGGCGGTGAGCACACTGTTCGCGTTCCTGTACAACCTGGCGGCCACGGTCCTGGGCGGCCTGGAAGTCACCCTCGCCGAGGACTGACGTAGCTCCTCACCGGACTCGCGCGGCCAACAGGTCGCGCGAGTTCTGCGTCTAGGCTCCACGCCGAGACCGTCGGGTGGAGGTCGCGGCAATGATGCCCAACCGCGCGAAGGATGGCGACGACACGTTAGCCGAGCCGCCCTCGCGGGTGACAACCGCGTGATTTGGCCGGCAAGGTAGGGGTGCGCTAGAGTTACGCGTCGTTGCGGGCCTATAGCTCAGGCGGTTAGAGCGCATCCCTGATAAGGATGAGGTCGCTGGTTCAAGTCCAGCTAGGCCCACGCCCGGAGGTCGCGAGGTAGCGGCATCGCAATGGTCACCGCCGGCCCGTAGAGTACCGGCAATCGCTCGACATGCAGGGCGCGAGCCGTGTCGCCTGTACCAGGTGCCCGCGCGTATCTTTACTGCTCGACGAGTAGTGGCTTGAGGAAGGCCGCTCGCGTGCAGACTCTTGGGGGCGGGGGCGTCCCGATGACGTCGAGGCCCTACCGGCCACGGTTGCGGAGCTTCCGGAAGGGCGCTCCCGGGCTTCCTAACTGAAGTGTTGAGATCGCCCGAGGGTGGGGTCGATGTCAGTGCGGCAATGCCATCGCACCTGCCAGAGCAGCCAAGTCGCTGGGGGTCAACCGGTTCCACGTGTACAAGCTGATGGATCGCGGCGGGCTGCCGTTTGTCGGGGTTGGTGAGGACCGCCGTACGACGATCGCCTGTGGAAGCGTTCCCGATGACGCAGGTTCCGGAGAGGGCGAACATAGCGCGGCGCATAACTCTAAGGAGACGCATGCGGCGGCGCGTGGCGTGTGTGGCGGCGCGTGGCTCGTGCGGCGGTGCGTGGCTCGTGCGGCGGTGCTGAAGAACCTGTGAGCCCGGTGTCGACGGCGCTCGAAAACCGAACAGGTACGGCGCTTGAAACGTGGGCGCGAATCGCCGTTTTGGGTGAATGGGGGTGTGCGCGGCTAGGGGTTTTGCAAGGCTGGTTCATCTGGCCCGGCGATTCGTGCACGCCCTGGGGGTGCGGGAGGGGCCCAGTGGGCTCTAGGACTGAGCCGAGCATCGATGCACGCACCCCTGGGGTGTGGGGAGAGGGCCAGTCTTGGCCCGACGCGGTTACCCGCTGGAACACACCCTCTGGGGTGTGGTGAGGGGGGACTCGTTGTTGGCGTTGTCGACTGGCTCTGTGTCTGTGTGCCCGGCCAGCCCCTGCCCTGGGGCCGCCTCTTGTGTTCTGT
>CAMCJC010000301.1 GCA_945875065.1 uncultured Propionibacteriaceae bacterium
CCGTCGGCCGGCCTCGTAGCGCACCGCAATGTCTCGTGCTCCCGTTGCGCCTCGCTCGTCCAGGAGTGCGGTTCGCCACATCTCCCGTCCGGCCCGTGAGGCCAGCCGCTCGTCGCACTCCAAACTGGACAGGGAGACGCCGGGGAACTCCAGGCTGAGCCCCACGAGCAGGTTGACCCTCTCATCCCGCAGCTGCGGCGACGCCTCGTCCAGCACCACAACAGCCGGTGGGGAGACGAACGGCAATCCTGCAAGGGCCACTGCCAGATCCCGGAGCACGGGCTGGATGTCGTAGTCGCCGTCACGGTGCAGGAGGAAGGTGTCCCCGACCAAGGTGTTCGCTTTCAGGTCCGCCACGAGACGCATGAAGTCCCCGGTGTGGTCCCGCCGCACCGTGGCGCCCTCAGGCCCCCGGAACTCGTAGCGGTCACCCAAGGTCACGAACAGGGGCCGCCAGTTGGGCACCCCCCTCAGCAACCGACTGACATCCCTGACGTCACGCGCAATCGCAATGACGGTACGCCCCGCCTCGCGTTCTGCGCCGATGGGAACCACCGAGTTCATCCACACCACGTGCCGGAGCCCCGACACGGCGTCGGGTTCCACCGGCGCCAGCTCCCTGCGACGCGGCGACGGCGCCTCCCTCGCGCCGTAGTGACGCTGGAACTCCTCGATATCAATGGCGTACGGCGTCCGGTCGAAGGGATACAGGGGAAGCTCCGCCCTGCGGCAACCCCGCTCTGATTGGAACGCCGCCCAGTCCAGTGACACGCCGACCTCCCACAGCTTGCCTGCGGCCTTGGCCCAATGGGCGTCATCGCTGACCATCTCCATCCGGTGCCGGAGAGCATTGACCGCCGTCGCCGTACGGTCCGGGGTGCAATGACGTGCGAAGCTGGAGAGCCCCCGGCCAGGGCCGACCTCAACGAAGACCGGCTCCGTCTCGCCCCAGATCGTCTCGACTCCCTCCTTGAACCGGACGCAGGACCGCAGGTGACGGCACCAGTACTCAGGGTCGGTGGCCTCAGCCGCGGTGATCCACGTCCCCGTCACGTTGGAGACGTAGCGAATCCGAGGAGCCTTGAGGTCCACTCCACGCAGCACCTGAGCGAAGTGCGGCAGGACCTCCTCCATGTCCGCGGAGTGATAGGCGTGCTCGGCGGCGAGTCGTTTTACGTTTATCCCCGCATCGAGGCAACGCTGCTCGAATGCGTCCAGCGCTTCGATGGGCCCCGAGACCGAACAGTCCTCCGGGCTGTTCACCGCGGCGAGTGTGAGTCGGTCCCCCAGCAGGCGGCGAGCAACCTCCTCGGACGCAGTGACCGTCAGCATCCCCCCAGGGCGGGTCTGCCCCATGAGACGGCCTCGCGCCTGGATGAGCCGGACGCCCTCCGTGAACGTGAACACCCCCGCCACGCAGGCAGCTGCGAATTCCCCGGTTGAGTGCCCGATCAAGGAGGTTGGACGCAGCCCCCACTCGATGAGCTGATGCGCCATCGACACCTCGAGGACGAACAGCAGGACCTGCGTCGTCTCGATGTCGTTCAACCGAGCCTCAACCTCGGGCCCGTCGCCCATGAAGAGGTCACGGAGGTCGCCACGGCCAACCTCCGCGGCCAGCTCGAATCCCTTGTCGAGCCGCGCCCTGAAGGACGGCTCCGTCTCGTACAGTCCGCGGGCCATCCCACCGTGCTGGGCACCCAATCCGCTGAAGAGGAAGCAGACTTCCTTGCGCTCGACGGTTCCCGCGTCGGAAGCGGTCGGTCCCTGATCCGCCGAGAGCTGCAACTTGGTGCTCAGTTCCATCACATCCGCGAAAGCGACCGCGTGACGGTGGCGCAGCCGACGGGCACGGTTCTGCAGGGTCCATGCCACATCGCCAGGGGCCAGATCCGGATGGGCAGCCAAGTACTCGGCCAACTGTTTCCTGCTCGCCTGAAGGGCCTCTGGGGAGTGCGCGGAGAGAACAGCCGTGTTGTGGGAGCGGGGCGTGGTCGCCACGGGAACCGCCAAAGGCGCCTCCTCCAGCACGATGTGGGCATTCGTCCCCCCGATCCCGAAGGAACTCACCCCCACGCGCAGTGGTTCGACACGAGCCCCCTCTGAGCGCCGCTCCATGGCCCGGAGCTCGGAGACGACATGGAAGGGACTTCCCTCGAAGGGGATGTTCGGATTGGGTTCCGTGTAGTGCAGGCTTGCCGGGACGGTCGCATGCCGGAGAATCTGGACGCACTTGATGAAGGACGCGACACCAGCGGCCGTGTCCAAGTGTCCGATGCTCGCCTTCAAGGATCCGATACCGCAGCTGCCGGGCTCGATCGCCTCGTCGGCAAAAGCCCTGCTCAGTGCCTCGATCTCGATGACGTCACCGAGGCGGGTTCCCGTCCCGTGCGTTTCCTCGTATGACATCTGGTGAGGCCGGACCCGGGCCAGACGCTGCGCCTTGCGGATCACGTCGGCCTGACCCTCGACGCTTGGCGCGGTGTACCCGATCTTGCGGTTCCCATCATTGTTCGTGGCCGAGGCACGGATGACCGCCAGAACTCGGTCACCGTCGCGCTGGGCGACCTCCAGGCGCTTCAGCACCACGACACCGACGCCGTTGCCTTCGACCGTCCCCTCGGACCGCACGTCGAAGGCACGGCAGGTCCCGTCCGGGGAGTAGATCATTCCTTCTTGGTACAGGTAACCATTCTTCTCCGGTAGCGTGAGGCTGCTCCCGCCCGCAACGGCGATCTGGCATGCTCCGGTCAGTATGTGGCGGCATGCGACGTCAATGGCGACCAACGATGTGGAACATGCGGTGTGGAGTGTGAGGGCCGGACCACGCAGATTCAGCGCATACGCTATTCGAGTGGCGGCGAAATCCTTGTCGTTCAACTGCATCCCGACGAAGGCCGGGCCCTCCTTCAGGTAACGACCAAGCGTGTGCGCCTCCCAGGGGAGGTTGTTGGTCGCGCCCAAGAAAATCCCGATGCTCTCGGGGCGGTCCTCTGCAGAGTAGCCAGCGTCCTCCAAGGCGTGGAAGACCTCTTCATGCAGTGCACGGACCTGCGGGTCCATGACGCAGGCATCGGCGGGAGTGTAACCGAAGAAGGAGGCATCGAAGGCGTCGAGGTGCGGGAACACACCCTTGGCTGAAACGAAGTTCTCATCAGCGAGGAGCGCATCAGGCACTCCCATGTCGCGCAACTCCGCCTCAGAGAATCGAGAAATACTGTCAACACCTTGAACGAGGTTGCGCCAGAACTGTTCGATGTCATCGGCCATCGGGAATCTCCCGGCCATGCCGATCACGGCCACCTCCAGACCGGTGTATGCGTGATTGTACCCGGCGTCACGAGACACAATTATCCCCCTCTTCCATGAGCTGAAGCATTCTCTGACTGGCATCCAGTGCGTACTGTTCGGCTGCTTCCTCATCCGCCGACAAGACCTCGGCAGGCCCTTCCGGAACCCCGCCGTCCAGATGGGCAGAGAGGGCAGCAATGGTGGTGTGCTCGAAGAGCGTCTTGAGTGGAACGTCCCAGCCCGCTTGGCGCAGCCGGTTGTTGATGGTCAGGAGCGCCAGGGAGTTGACTCCGATATCGAAGAAGTTTCCCTGTGTGTCGACGAGGTACTCGCCGAGCACATCCTCCACGATCTCGGTCACCAATCTCTCGGTGGGCGACAGGTGACGGTCGCTGCGCAGGACCTGGCTGGGCCCCCGCTCAACGTACATCGCCTCCAGCGCTCGTC
>CAMCJC010000302.1 GCA_945875065.1 uncultured Propionibacteriaceae bacterium
CGGCCGCGGCACCTGCGACATGAAGGGCGGCGTCGCGGTCGCTCTGAAGCTCGCGTGCGAAATCACAGCCCCCCGAGTCGACGTCACCTGGATCTTCTACGACAACGAAGAGGTCGAATCCGTCAAGAACGGCTTGGGCCGCCTCGCGTGCAACCGCCCCGACCTGCTTGAGGGCGACTTCGCCGTCCTGATGGAGCCGACATCCGCGATGATCGAGGGCGGATGCCAGGGCACCATCCGCGCCCTCGTGCGTACGGCCGGCAAGGCCTCGCACAGCGCCCGCGCCTGGATGGGACGCAACGCCATTCACGATCTCACCCATGTTCTAGCCCGCTTGGCCGCCTACGAGTCCGAGACGATCGAGGTCGAGGGCTTGGCTTACCGTGAAGGACTGAACGCAGTCCGGATCGGCGGGGGAGTGGCGGGTAACGTCATCCCTCCCGAGGCGTGGGTGGAGATCAACTACCGCTACGCCCCCGACAAGGATGTCGACGCGGCGCTCGCCCGCATGCGCGACCTCCTCGGCGGCGCCCAGGTCGACGTCATTGATCACTCTCCGGCCGCCCGTCCTGGCCTAGACCAGCAGCTGGCCCGCGAGTTCGTTGCAGCGGTTGGAGGCCCGGCGAGACCCAAGTACGGTTGGACGGATGTCGCTCGGTTCTCGGCCCTTGACATCCCAGCCGTCAACTACGGTCCGGCCGACCCGTCGTTCGCGCACCGTGACGACGAGCACTGTCCCGCAACCGACCTTGAAGCTTGCGCCGCCGGTCTGCGCCGCTGGCTTTTCTGATCCCTAAGGAACCACATGACCGAACGACGCCAGGGAGCCACTGTGCTCCGCGGCCAATCCGACGTCCCCACCGCCGACGAGGCACTGCTCGCCTCCGACGGTGCTGAATGGGCCACGAAGGACCCGTGGCGGGTGCTGCGCATCCAATCCGAGTTCGTCGAGGGCTTCGATACCCTCCACGAGTTGCCCCCGGCCGTCAGCATCTTCGGGTCAGCCCGTACCGACCCGGCCGACCCGATGTATGCGGCGACCGAGCAGGTCGCGGCCGAGCTGGCCCGTCGAGGCTGGGCCGTGATCACCGGCGGCGGCCCTGGAATCATGGAGGCGGGTAACAAGGGTGCGAAGGAAGCTGGCGGCACATCGGTCGGCCTCGGCATTGAATTGCCTCATGAGCAGGGTCTCAACCAGTACGTGGGGCTTGGCATCAACTTCCGCTATTTCTTCGCCCGGAAGACGATGTTCCTGAAGTACTCGCGCGGTTTCATCGCCATGCCTGGTGGCTTCGGGACCTTGGACGAGCTCTTCGAATCGCTCACCTTGATCCAGACCGGCAAGGTTCGGCACTTCCCCGTCGTGCTGTTCGGCACTCAATTCTGGGGGCCTCTCATCGACTGGTTCACCACCGCCATGGTGACTGGTGGGTTCATCAGCCCAGAGGATCTCGACCTGATCACCGTCACCGACGACATCGCCGAGGCGGTCGCGGCGATGGGGGATCCCGGGCTGTGACACGGCCGATTGCCGCGGGTAAGCGCTAGGCTCAGGCGCATGGTTTGGTTGATCGTGGTGGCCGCGATGGTTGTCCTTGGGTTGGCGGCCGTGGCAGGCACGGGGCGTTTCGGGGAGATGCCGGAACCAGTCAACGACCGCCCGAAGGCAGAGATCCCCAAGGTTCCGTTCGGTCCTGAGTACCTGGGACTGCTGCGCCTGCCGATCGTCGGGACCGGGTACGACCAGCGCCAGGTCGACGAGTTCCTGGCAGGGGCCGTGAATCAGCACCCGCTGGAGCCGCCGTTGTTCGACGTCGTCAGTGGGGGCTACGACATGCAGGCTACGGACGCGGCGGTAACCGACGCGATGCGGGCGATGGATCCAAAGGTCCGAGAGGCGCTGACCGCCGAACCGATCGTCGAGGAGCGAGAGGAACCGGTCTTCACCGAGGAACCAGGGCCCAGTCGTGCGGTCGAAACCATCTCTGACTTGGGTGACTACTCCCCGGATGGTCGTGAGGACGTCGACTTCCGTGAGGATGAGGACCTGGAGGTCCCGAGCAGGCCCCGCCGAGGGGCGCGGAACGTGGCGGATGAGGAATAATAGAGGAGTTCGCTCGGCTCAAAGAAGGATTGAGGTTGGCCAATGGCAGCAATGAAACCCCGCACCGGTGACGGGCCCATGGAGGTCACCAAAGAAGGGCGAGGCATCGTCATGCGCGTCCCAGTCGACGGGGGCGGTCGACTTGTCGTCGAGATGAACGCTACCGAGGCCACCGACCTACTCAACGCGTTGAAGGGGGTCGTCGGCTGAGCCGAGACTCATGAGTGCCGCCCAGGGTGTCTCCCGGGCGGCACTGTTCGTTTCAGGGAGCCTCAGCCGTGGTGAGTGATGGCCTTCTCATAAACGGCGACGGTCTCGGCGGCAATCTTGGCCCACGAGAACTCCTCAATGCACCGCTGTCTGCCCGCCTTGCCAAAGATCTCGGCCAGGGCCGGGTCCGCCGTCAACCGGTTGACCTTCGCGGCGAAGTCCTCCTCGAACGCGGCCACGAAACTCGGATCCGCTGCCTGTTTCGGGTCGTAGGGGACCAGCAGGCCGGTTGCCTCGTCGACGACGACCTCCGGGATACCGCCGACCGCCGATGCGACGACCGCGGTCTCGCAGGCCATCGCCTCCAGGTTCACGATCCCGAGCGGCTCGTAGACGCTGGGACAGGCAAACACTGTCGCGTGAGTCAGGACCTGACGCACCGAGGCGCGCGGGAGCATCTCCTGCACCCAGACCACCGGGGCGTTGCGCTGTTGCTTCAGTTCCGCGAACGCATCTTCGAACTCGGCAGCGATCTCCGGGGTATCGGGCGCCCCGGCCAACAGGACTACCTGCGTATCGGGGTTGAACTGGCGGGCGGCCCGCACTAGGTGAATGAGACCCTTCTGGCGGGTGATGCGGCCAACGAACACTACGGACGGCCGGTCCAGGTCGACGCCCAGGTTCGTGACGATGTCGGTTCCTGTATCGGGTTTGAACTCCTCGGGATCAATGCCATTGCGCACCACGAACACCCGGTCGGGGTCGAGGTCCGGGTACGAGTCGAGGACGTCGCGGCGCATCCCGGCGGAGACGGAGATGACGGCGTCAGCCGCCTCGAAGGCCGTCTTTTCGGCCCACGAACTGACGCGATAGCCGCCTCCCAGCTGCTCGGCCTTCCAGGGCCGATGGGGCTCCAGGGAGTGCGAGGTGACGACGTGGGCGCGGTCCAGCATGAGGCCGGCTAGGTGGCCGCCCATGTTGGCATACCACGTGTGGGAGTGGATGACATCGGTGTCTTCGGCGACCGAGGCCGCCATAGACAGGTCGGCGCCGAGGACCCTCAGGGCTGCGTTGGCGCCCTCGGGCCAGGATTCGGGGTGGGCCTGCGCGCCGTCGCGGGGCTCGCCCATGCAGTGCACATCGACGTCGATGAGCTTTCTGAGCTGGGGAACGAGCTGGGCCACGTGAACGCCTGCCCCGCCGTAGATGGACGGTGGGTACTCGCGGGTCAGGAGCGATAGCTTCATGTCGGAATCTTACTTTCCCGAATCCGTTGTGGAGGGGCGTTCGACGCGCTAGGTTTCAGCCATGGTGGCACGCCCGAAGATCCTGTCCATAGTCCTTGCCGGCGGTGAAGGCAAGCGGCTCATGCCGCTGACCGAGGACCGCGCCAAGCCGGCCGTCCCGTTCGGAGGTAG
>CAMCJC010000303.1 GCA_945875065.1 uncultured Propionibacteriaceae bacterium
GGTTCACGAGTTCATCCTCAAGGGCCTCGACCGATTCGCCAAGGGTCTGGTCGGTGGCGGCTCCGGCCGTGCCGCGCAGGGTACGGACCAGGTCCCGCAGCCGGGCCAGCGACATCCGGCTGCGTCCCGCGATGTCCAGCAGGAGCAAGCGGAGCTGGCCCGGCTCCAGGCTGGCCGCCTCGGCCAGGAGCCGTTGGTTCTCGATCAAGTCCGCCGTTAGCAGGCTCGCCAGCTCGTCGCCGAGCTCGCGGCGCGTGTCGTGGCGGATCTCGGCGACGGAGCGGGTGAGGGACAAGATGGTGGAGTCCGTCTGCCGTGACTTCAGCCGGCCCATTCGCACGAGCCCGCCCGCCAGGGCACTGCAGGCGAGGGCGATCAGCTGGTAGGCGCCGACGCTTTGCCCCTCCAGAAGCGAGCGGCAGGCGAATCCCGCGTATCCGATGCTAGTCGCGGCCACCACCCAGGGCGCCGAGATCGCGAAGACCGCGACCGTGGAAACCACGAACGGGATGAAGAAGAAGCCTTGTGGGCCTAGGAGGGCGTCGGCCCCGAGCAGGCCCGAGGTCAGGACCACGGATGTGATTGGTGAGCGCGGGGCCAGCAGCGGGGCTAGTGCCGCAGTGAGCGCGAGCAGGAGGGATCGCCACAGCGGCGGCGGCAGGTGCCCCAGACCCGAAGCCTGGTCTATGGCAACCACGACGCCGATTGCGAGCGTGACGAGCCCGCGAGCTGTCATGCCCCTACGCATGGGTCGCTCCTGGAGGAAAATCGTGGTGAAGAACGTTGTCACTGTACGCGAGCAGCCACCGGTAAAGACATGCAGAGCGGCCAGCCGATGAGTCAATGAGGCCGATTTTCCTTAGGTTTTGGCCCCGCGGCGGCAAATGGCCGACAGTGTGAGAGTATTCGGCGGCTGAAGAGGGCACGTCGGCGAGGATGAAAAGGGGAGCGGTGACGTCGTCGTCACCGCTCCCCGTGTGCGCTAGGCCGTATGGCCAGCCGGCTCAGTAGCCAATGCAGTAGCCGGGCACGAGCCAACAGAAGATGGCGGTCGGGCGCACGAAGGCGGTGGGCTCGGCGGCCTTGGCCGGGGCGGCGCCGACGGTGAACGACAGCGCCAAGGCGGCGACGAGCGCAGCGGCGAACTTGCGGAAGGGCATGTGAACTCCTTATAGGTAGTGGGTAGCCATATGTTTCGCCAAGCCGATTCGCTGACGCTATTAACATTCGGGCATAGGGCCGGGGTAGACCGAGGGCCGATGTCGTGCGACTTTTGGCCGACGGACTTAAGGGCGACTGTGACCGCGCGTCGAGTGCGTGTTGGATGGTGCCATGAGCCCCCGCGCGATACGGCTTTTGGCCGTCGACGACGATTCTCTGGTGCGGCAGTTGTACCGCTCCTTCTTCGCGACCCGCACCGACATTGAACTCGTCGGTGAGTGTAGCGACGGCGCGACGGCACTGATCGCCTATGAGAGTCTCCGGCCGGACGTCGTGATCATGGACCTCCAGATGCCCGGCATGACCGGGATTGAGGCGATCGAGGAGATCTGTACGCGGTGGGTCGGGGCACGGATCGTCGCGCTGACCACGTTCGGAACGAAGGAGCACATCGTCGCGGCGCTGCGGGCCGGGGCTTCGGGGTACCTATTGAAGGAGGCGGGCATGCAGGCCCTACTGTCTGGTATTCACCAGGCGGTTAGAGGCGACATGCCGTTGTCGACATCGGTGCGGAAGGCCCTCGTCGGCTCCCTCGCCGGGCGGCGCGCCGCAACCCCGCCGTCCAGCGAGGTCACCGATCACGAACGCGACCTCCTGCGCTGCCTCACCCGCGGCATGACCAACCAGCAGATCGCGCGCGAGCTGTTCCTCTCGGAGCGGGCCGTCAAACAACACTTGGCGCGGATTGGCGAGCGTCTCGGCGTAGTCTCCCGTACCCAGATCCTCGTCTCGGCGATCCAACGCGGCTGGGTTGACCCCCTGGCGGTCTCGCTCGTCGCCAACGACCGTCTCCGTCGCCCCGCGCGCAAGCGGCCCGCCGCCGGCTGATTCTGGGCTCATCTGGCTGTGGTGAAATGGTTGCATGCGTGAATCCGTGACCGTGCAGCAGGTCCTTGCCCAGGTCATCGCCAACCACTTCCCCGGCTCGACCCTGAGGGAGGAAAGCGGCGAGTACACCGTCGACTTGGGCGAAGGGCTGCCGAGCATCGCGGTGACTATCCGGAGCGTTGACGAGCAGAATCTGAACGCGGTGATGTTCACGCTCGTCGTATACGGGGGCGGCTTCGGCATGGTCGGCTCGACGATCAACGGCAGCGGCTACGGAGAAACCCTTCGGGAGGCAGTGGTGATGGCCGCCTGCAACTGGGCGTGCGCATTCGGGCCCGTCCTGCTGGCCGGCATCGGCCGCCCCGACCTCATCAGCACCGAGGACCCGCGCTACGAGCAGTTCGAGACGACCCTCGACGGCCGTCGCTACCTGGTGACCTCCGGCCACCTGGACCGAGGCATTAATGCGGACAAAGACGAGGTCTCGGCTTGGCGTGAGCGTCTTGGCGGGAGCATCGCCCTTACCTCGGCTGTCTTGGACGGTGGCGCCATCCCGGCGTCGCGGAGCAACGACGTGATCGGACTGGAGACCTACCTCGGGATCGGCCCCAAAAACCTACCCGAGGTGAAGTACGGGCTCGACGACTGGACGCCGGCCATCAATACCTGGCAGCAGGTACCCAATCGGGAGGACGGGTACCGCATGCTGCGTGAGTGGGCCACCCTCAGCCCGCTCGAGCCGGCGCCTCCACTGACCCGGGAACTCGTCCAACGGTACCTCGACCTGCTCGCCGCCCTCGGCGACGATGCCTCCAGCCCCGCGGGCTGGCTCGGCGGTCGCTACCACGGCATGCGCCTAGGCGAAGTCGCGACGCCGGAACAGCTCGCCGAATGGGGGGCGCTGCCGGAGCGTGCGAAGTGGTTCTTCGAGAACATCGCTGTCACCGGGGCTGGCCCCGGCTACGGCCTCGATGTCCGCCACCTCGGACAGGGATGGCTGCACCTGGCTGAGGCCGGCTGCGGCGCCTTCTGGGTTCTGCGCCTCCAGGACGGGGCTGTCGGGCTTGATTCGCGTGAGTGCGATGGCCAAGTCCAGCAGGTCGCGCCCGACGTGATGACGTGGTTCGAGAAGTGGCTTGATCAGATGCTGCGCGGTGCCCCGACCTACGGCGTCTGGGATCATTCCGCCGACGTTCCGGCCCACTCCCTCTCGAAGCTTCTCGCCGAGCACCGGCCGGAGAACCTGGCCGATGTGAGCTTCAAGCTTGCGATTCGAACGGGCGAGGGGCGTCCGGTTGGCCCGTGCCATGCGTGCGAGCAGCGGTTCGCGCAATTCGGTATCGCCAGCTCCGTTTTCAGCACCGCGCCGCGACGCTGAGCTTTCAGTCAGCCCGCAGTGCCCCAGCTTTCGATGCTCCAGCCGCTGGAGTTCGACCCGTTCAGCACGATCCACTTGGTGTTCTGCAATGGCGGGGCGTTCTCGAAGCCGAAGGCGGGGTCTTGGGCGAGCGACCACACCCGCATCGCCGCGCCGTGCGTGACGACGGCGACGCAGTCGTAGCCGGCCAGCGTCGCGACGGCGCCGGTGAAGCGCGCCATGAACTCGCGGGCCGTCTCGCCGCCCTCCAGCTTGGAGTCCATGTTGGTTGGGCTCCACGTGTTGAGCTCGT
>CAMCJC010000304.1 GCA_945875065.1 uncultured Propionibacteriaceae bacterium
TGCGCGTCGTTACCCCCGCCGACCTAGCGCAGGAGCGCGCCGACCGCGTCGCCAAGCGCTTCGAGCCCTTCAAGCAGATCGGCCGCCTGACCCTCATCGCTGGTGTCATCGCGATGGCGCTGATCCTCGTCCTCAGCGTCATCGACCGGAAGCAGGAGTACGGCTCACTTCGGGTCGTCGGCGCCGACAGGCGACAGATCGCGGTGATGGTCGCCGCCGAGGGGGTCGTGCTGTCGTTCCTCGGTGTCCTGTTGGGTCTTGTCACCGGCTGGATCAGTGGCTGGGGCATCCGGCAGTCCGTCGTGGGCCACGACTACTCCAACCCGGCCGTGCCGTGGCTCGTGATCCTCGCGACGCTGCTCGGTTCCCTGCCACTCGGCCTGGTGGCCGCCGCGCCCGCAGCCTCGCTCGCCTCCTGCGCTGAGCCCAGCGACAGCAAGCCGGGCACGTTCTGAGGCAACCTGAAAGGGGCGGTGGCTTAATATCGGCCACCGCCCCCGGGTCTTAGCTCACTGGAGCTGGTCCACCGTCGGCGGCTCGATGGCCTTGGAGACGCCGGTGAACTTGAACGGCAGTTCGGCGCCTTCCGGGGCGATGTCGACCTGGACGATCTGCCCGGCGGAAAGCTCGCCAAACAGGATCTTCTCGGCCAGGACATCCTCGATGTCCCGCTGCAAAGCGCGACGCAGCGGGCGTGCGCCGAGCACCGGGTCGAAGCCACGTTTGGCGATCAGCGTCTTCGCAGCGGGCGTCAGTTCGATGCCCATGTCGCGGTCCGCGAGGCGGGTTTCGATCTGCGCGACCATGAGGTCGACGATCCGCTCGATATCCGTCTGCGTCAGCTGGTGGAACACCACGATCTCGTCGACGCGGTTCAGGAACTCCGGGCGGAAGTGTTGCTTCAGCTCGTCGGAAACCTTGGCCTTCATCTTCTCGTAAGACGACGATTCGTCGCCGACTTTCGAGAAGCCGAGGTTGATGCTCTTGCTGATGTCGCGCGAACCCAGGTTGGTGGTCATGACGATCACCGTATTCTTGAAGTCGACGACGCGGCCCTGGGCGTCCGTGAGGCGACCCTCGTCGAGGATCTGGAGCAGCGAGTTGAAGATGTCCGGGTGGGCCTTCTCGATCTCGTCGAACAGGACGACGGAGAAGGGCTTGCGACGCACCTTTTCAGTGAGCTGTCCGCCCTCTTCATAGCCGACGTATCCGGGCGGGGATCCGAACATCCGCGACGCGGTGTGCTTCTCCGAGTATTCGCTCATGTCAAGCGTGATGAGGGCGTCCTCGTCGCCGAACAGGAACTCGGTCAAGGCCTTCGTCAGCTCGGTTTTTCCGACACCGGACGGGCCGGCGAAGATGAACGAGCCGGACGGTCGCTTCGGGTCCTTTAGTCCGGCGCGCGTGCGACGGATCGAACGCGCGAGCGCCTTGACGGCGTCCTCCTGCCCGATGTAGCGCTTCCCGAGCTCTTCCTCCATCCGCAACAGGCGCGCAGACTCCTCCTCCGTCAGCTTGAAGACGGGAATGCCGGTGGATCCGGATAGAACAACCGCGATCTCCTCCTCGCCGACCACGGCGGGGATATCGGAGTTGCCTTGCTTCCAGGCCTCTTCCTTCTCGGAGCGTTGCGCCATCAAACGAGTGACGTCGTCGCGCAGCCGAGCGGCGGCCTCGAAGTCCTGGGAATCGATCGCCGCGTCCTTTTCCATTTTCAGTTTGGCGATCTGCTCGTCGAACTCACGGAGATCCGGCGGGGCGGTCATGCGCTGGATGCGTAGGCGTGCGCCCGCCTCGTCGATCAGGTCGATTGCCTTGTCGGGCAGGAACCGGTCCTGGATGTAGCGGTCGGCCATGCTCGCCGCCGCCGCGAGTGCCTCGTCAGTGATGGTGATGCGGTGATGCGCCTCGTAGCGGTCGCGCAGCCCCTTCAGGATGTCTACGGTCAGGGCCACCGAAGGCTCGTCAACCTGGATCGGCTGAAAACGCCGCTCGAGCGCCGCGTCCTTCTCGATGTGCTTGCGGTACTCATCGAGCGTAGTTGCGCCAATCGTCTGGAGCTCGCCGCGGGCAAGCATCGGCTTTAGGATGCTGGCGGCATCGATCGCCCCCTCGGCTGCACCGGCCCCGACGAGGGTATGGATCTCGTCGATGAACAGCATGATGTCGCCGCGGTTCTTAATCTCCTTCAGGACCTTCTTCAGGCGCTCCTCAAAATCGCCGCGGTAGCGCGACCCAGCGACGAGCGCGCCGAGGTCCAGCGTGTAGATCTGCTTATCGCGCAGCGTCTCGGGGACGTCGCCGCGGACGATCGCCTGCGATAGGCCTTCGACGACGGCGGTCTTGCCGACACCTGGCTCACCGATCAGGACCGGGTTGTTCTTGGTGCGGCGGCTAAGCACCGTCATGACCCGCTCGATCTCCTTGACGCGGCCGATGACCGGATCTAGGCGGTTCTCGCGGGCGGCCTGTGTCAGGTTCCGCCCGAACTGGTCAAGGACCTGCGAACTGGACTTCTCGGGCCCAGACTCAGGCGCCCCGGCCATGGAGGCTTCCTTGCCCTGGTAGCCGGCTAGGAGCTGGATGACGGTGGAGCGCACTCGGTTGAGATCCGCGCCGAGCTTAAGCAACGCCTGTGCGGCGACGCCCTCGCCCTCACGGATCAGGCCGAGCAGGATGTGCTCAGTTCCGATGTAGTTGTGGTTCATCTGGAGCGCCTCGCGCATCGACAGCTCTAGGACTCGCTTTGCGCGCGGGGAGAACGGGATGTGTCCCGAGGGCACCTGCTGGCCCTGCCCCATGATCTCGACGACCTGTTGCCGCACGGCCTCCAGCGAAATGCCCAGCGACTCGAGCGCCTTGGCCGCAACGCCCTCACCCTCGTGAATGAGGCCAAGCAGCAGGTGCTCAGTCCCGATGTAGTTATGGTTAAGCAGCTTGGCCTCGTCCTGCGCAAGAACGATCACCCGTCGTGCGCGGTCGGTGAACCGATCGAACATTCTCTTCCCTCCTGCGGGGACCTGGCATGCGCCGATCCCGCTCGTACCAGCTTAGTCGGTGACACCAACTACGCGCCCAACCCTCGGCATACGGCACGTCCCTCGAGCGGCCGTAGCGCCCCCAGCAGCGCCGAGTCCCCGGGTTCCCCTGCGAAAATCCTCGCATTCCATCGCCCAGATTGGTCCGACTAATCTGATCGGCTCGGTCCGTCGATGACGTCCGACGTCCGGCCAGGCGAACCGCAAGGTTTTACGACGGCGAACACCCGAACAGCTCAACCGACAAACTGCGGGTGGGGCCAGGGAAATGGTCCCTGCCCCACCCGCAGTGAGTTCGGCTGAGAAATCAGTGAGCCGCCTCGTAGGCCGCGAGGACCGAGGCAGGAATGCGGCCACGGTCGCTGACTTCATGACCGTTGGCGCGCGCCCACATACGCACGTCGTTGGTGGCGGGGCCATCACTCGGGCGACGACGCACACGCTGACGGCCGGCACCGCGAACGCGACGAGCCTTGTTGATCCAAGGCTCGAGAGCGCCGGTCAGTTTGGCGATGTTGGCCTGGCTCAGGTCGATCTCATACTCGACACCGTCCAGTGCAAACAGCACGTTCCGATCAGCATCCGAACGGTCAACATCGTCCTTGAGCAGGATCTGGACCTCACGGGCCATGGGGACTCCTTACAATCTGCGACATAAACCAGAATATTCTG
>CAMCJC010000305.1 GCA_945875065.1 uncultured Propionibacteriaceae bacterium
AGGTTTGGGCGGCAGCTAAGAACGGCCGAGCGCCCCGCGGCTAGCTGACCTGCGGGGCGCTCGGCTGCGGATTCAGGCCGCGTGCTTGCAGGTCGCGCAGGTGCAGTCGGGGCAGTTGCACGACGAGCAGGACTTGCAGTCGCAGTTGCCGCAGTCACATGCGTTGTGGGCGCAGGTGGGGCAGTCGCAGTCGGCGCAGGTGCACTTCGCGCACGAGTCATCGCAGTGGCTGCACTGGCAGACGGTGCACTCGTCGTAGTGGCCGTCGTGTTCGCGGTGGGCGTGGCCGTCGTGCAGGTAATCGACGTGGTCGAAGTGGATGACTGCCTCGTGCCCGCAGCCCGGTCCGTGGGTGTGCTTGTGGGTCTCAGCGGCGTGGTGCTCAGTCGTGGTGGTCAAGATGCTCCTCCTGGATGTGGGTGTACGCGTCGCCCACGACGTGGGCGATGTGCTGGTCAAGGATTCGGTAGACGATCTCCTGGCCCCGCCGGGTCGTCGCGACCATGTGCGCGCCCCGCAGCACCCGCAGGTGCTGTGAGACGAGTGGCTGGGGGAGCATCAGCTCCTCCACGAGCTGGCTTACTGTGCGTTCCTGACTCGCCAGCGCGTGCACGATAGCGGCCCGGACTGGGTTTGCCAGTGCTTTGAAGAACTCAGCGACCTGCTCGTAATCGGAGGTCTGGATCCCGGACATGCTTAGATTGTTATATGCGCATGTTCGCATGTCAACTTGAGTGGAAGAGGACGCGGGCGCACTGACACGGTGGGCCCGGCGGGTCTACGCTTGCTCGTGTGAATGCGATTCTTGACGACCTGCTGTGGCGTGGACTGATCGCCCACTCGACCGACTTGGATGCTCTCAGAGAGCACCTCGACGCGGGGCCGATCAAGTTTTATGTGGGCTTCGACCCCACCGCCCCGAGCCTCCACTTCGGGAACCTCGTGCAGTTGCTTCTCGCCCGCCGACTCCAGGAAGCCGGGCACCAGCCGTTCCTGCTCGTCGGCGGCGCGACGGGGCTCATCGGGGACCCGAAGGAGTCTGGCGAACGGACGATGAACCCGAAGGAGGTCGTCGCCAGTTGGGTGGAGCGCATCCGTGCACAAGCCGAGCGCTTCGTCTCGTTCGACGGTCCGAACGCCGCGACGATGGTCAACAATCTGGACTGGACATCCGGGATGAACGTTCTCGACTTCCTTCGCGATGTCGGGAAGCACTTCCCCGTCAATCGCATGCTGGCGCGCGACGTCGTCGCCCGCAGGCTCGACGCGGGGATCAGCTACACGGAGTTCTCGTACGTGCTGCTCCAGTCGATGGACTTCCGTGAGTTGTACCGCCGGCATGGCATCACGCTCCAGCACGGCGGCTCCGACCAGTGGGGGAACATCACCGCGGGCGTCGAGCTGATCCGTCGCTCCGAGCAGGGCAAGGCGCACGCGCTCGCGACGCCGTTGCTGACGAAGGCGGACGGGTCAAAGTTTGGCAAGACGGAGTCGGGAACCGTTTGGCTCGACTCCGAACTCACCAGCCCTTACGCGTTTCACCAGTTTTTCCTGAACGCCGAGGACGCGAAGGTCGTCGACTACCTGAAGGTCTTCAGTTTCCGCTCGCGTGAGGAGATTGAGGCGCTGGAGGAGGCGACCGAGAAGGAACCGCACAAGCGTCTGGCGCAGAAGGCGCTAGCCGACGATACTGCCGACATCGTTCATGGCGTTGCCGAGCGTGAGGCCGTTGTCGCTGCGGCGGGGGCTTTGTTTGGGCGCGGCGAGCTCGCGCATCTGTCGGCGAAGGCTCTGGAGGGCGTTATGCGAGAGCTGAAGGCGCCCGAGGTGCGTGTTCCGATCCCGCTCGCGGACGCGTTCTTGGTGGCTGGCATCGTCGACTCGAAGGCAGCGGCTCGACGCGCTGTCCTGGAGGGCGGCGCCTACGTCAACAACGAGAAGGTTGGGGATCCAGAACTGGTTCTCGGCCCGGAGCACCTGCTCGCCGACCGGTTCGTCGTGCTGCGGCGCGGCAGAAGGACCGTCGGCGGCGTAAAGGCGCTCGGCGTCTGAGT
The DNA here is from genome assembly GCA_945875065.1 of uncultured Propionibacteriaceae bacterium. Classification (GTDB taxonomy): domain Bacteria; phylum Actinomycetota; class Actinomycetes; order Propionibacteriales; family Propionibacteriaceae; genus Arachnia. The sequence goes on from CAMCJC010000305.1 coordinate 2,055, forward strand.
CACTGCAACTCGGTCAGGCCTTCGACGCTTAGAGAGTTGACGATCTGGCGGGTACGCGCCGCAGACTCGGTCAGCTTGTCGCTGAGCGGATGCCCAGCGGCAAGCTCGGACGGGATCAACAATGCCCGATTGGCGGGTTGCGTCTTCCGCCCGGTGATGAGTATTGGTGCCCAGGTCATGGCGGTGGCTTTGAAGGTGCCGTCGGCCTGCTCCGTGAACTCGGCCTCCGCCATCAAGCCGTCGTAGCTGTAAGGCTTTCCAGGACCGCTCTCGGCGATGAGATTGCCGGTGCCGTAGACCACCCAACGGTCATTCACCCTGCCGATGGGTTGTACGACGTGAGCGTGTTGGCCGAAGACGAAGTCCACTTCCCCCGTGCCGGTCACCGCGGTGGCGAACTCTCGCTGCTGTGAGGTCGGGGCGGAGGTGTACTCCTCCCCAGCATGCATGTGGACCGCGACGATGTCGGCCCCCGCCGCGCGTGCCTCGCGCGCCTTTGCGATGGCGCTATCGGCATTCAGCGTCGAGACTGCCCACTCTTTGCCCTCTGGGGGAGGCGCCCCGTTGAAGCCATAGGTCTGGGAGATGAAGGCCACCTTCACGCCCTCGGGCGAGGTGACGATGACGGGGGCCGCGGCCTCCTCGGCCGTTCGATACGAGCCAACCGTGGTGAGCCCCGCCTGCTGGTGCTGATCGACCGTGCGCACGAGACCATCAAATCCCTGGTCGAGCGTGTGATTGGAGGCGGTCGTGCAAATATCCCAGCCTGTGGCCTTGATACCGTCGGCGGCGACAGGTGGTGCCGCGAACGCCGGGTACCCGGTGTAGGGGCCGCCTTCGGGGGCGAAAGGCACTTCAGAGTGACACACAGCGATGCTGGCGCGCTCAACGAACGGCTTCAATGACGACAGCATCGGGGCGAAGTCCATCTCTGAACCGTTGGTGGCATCCCGCTTGGCGGCTTCGAACAAGGTGTTATGCCAGAGAAGGTCGCCGGAGACGTTGATGGTCACGACGCGTGGCGCTCTGGCAGAAGACGGCGAAGGGTCGGGTGATGGGGGCAAGGTGGGAGCCGTGGAATCCGGTGCAGTGGTGGACGTCGCCCCGGGCGTACAGGCGGCAGCACTTAGACACAGAATGCCCACGGCAGGTATACAGCGAGACCGGGAGGGCATGGCAGGAAGTTAAGCATGGGGCAGGGTCGCTCGGCTAGAGCGAGTCGAGGCGGCCTGACGACGCCCCTAGTCAACTTCGAGACCAAGTCGTGCAGTGCGTCGGTCACAGCCCGGAGGGGAAGCGTCTGCGGAGGCTTCAAGCAGCCCCGAGTTGCATCCTTGGAGATGGGTGTGTAATGTTTGCCGAGCTGTCAGACGGCGCAAGCCGCCCGGACAGCCTTACCTCCTCTCAGCGTCAACGAGTGAGAGCTTGGCGCTCGAAGCCCGTGCTGAGGAACCCGGTGAAGTAAGTCAAGTTGACACGCAGAACCGAAGGAAGTAAGCTATTACAGCTTCCGGCCGTAAGGTTGGGAAGTTTCCTAGCAAGAATCGATAAGGCCGAGGCGAGTTGCAAACCGCCAAAGCTATCGGTAAACTTGTTCGAGTCGCCTTCCGTGGGTTGGTGTTCGAAGCTTGAGAACTCAACAGCGTGCTT
>CAMCJC010000306.1 GCA_945875065.1 uncultured Propionibacteriaceae bacterium
TCACGGAAAGCAATCCACAGGCTGACCCGCAGCTTCTCCGCGACAAGCTGGCGCAGCTGTTGTTCCAGAATGACAGTGTCCACACACCGGTGGGACACCTTTCCGGAGGCGAGCGGTTCCGTGCCGAGTTCGCACGCGTACTGCTTACTTCCCCCGCACCGCAGTTCCTGCTACTTGATGAGCCGACAAACAACTTGGATATCCCCACCGCGGACTGGCTTGTCGACGTCCTCTCCGCTTACCACGGAGCGTTACTCGTAGTCAGCCACGATGAATACTTCTGTTCCCGCCTTTCACTGGATCGCACCATCGAGCTCTAAAAGCAATTCGCAATAGGTCAGTCGGCACACGAAAGCGGGCGTATGAACGACACCTCACAAATGTGCTCCGACAGCGCCTCTTTGAACCGTGTCATGACGACATCGTGATTCCCCACATCGTGTACTCCATCGTCCAGTAATGGTGTCCCACTTTTTAAGAGGTTGCTTATTAAGTGCTCAATGTAGGGCAATAATTCTGGAACGAGAATCCGGGTTTTGGCCCGATAAAGTGCAGTAAGTTGCGTTTATTACGGAGTCTTCCGTTTTATTAATAGGGTGTACCCTACATGTCGCGTTTAATCTGAGAAACCTTTCATCATTCTGGGTAGGTCTCTCTGGAGAAATCAATATCGAACGCTCATCCCAAGTGCAGACACCATCTGCCACCTAAATGTGCACCAGTTCCGAAGGGCCTTCGCCCTCGTCGGACGGGAGCTCCTTCGTGCTATCAATTTCTCTACCCGATATGGAGGCCAGTTTACGGCCTAGTGTTCCTCAGATCAGTGATTCTGGAATGGGTAGAAATCCACGCTGACGCTGCTGGATCGATCCACGTGGTTAAAAGGATGATAGCTTTCTGTGCTCGATCAAGGCGATTATTTTCTCTCTGTCTGTTCTGCTTAATAATTGGCTCGTGATGGGCGCATCGGTTGCGCAGTTTATAGACCTCATCAACCTCACGCTTGAAATCGGTCAGGGAAGGTACAAAGATTCCGTCCCCTTTAGAAGCCGGCGTAGCCACAAGAGACTTTTTGACCAAGGGCCAGATCGTCGACGCGTATGTATTGGTAAAAAGATACGCCCAGAAATCAAAGCTCAGCTCAGCAATAACTCGCCCGGGTGGCGGTGCTTGCCCTTTGGTAATCCCAGCACGCCGTTCTGCTTTATTAATAGACTTCTTAGCTTGCTGGTCAAAGGGAATAGCGGGATGGATGTACCAACGCTGTCCATATTTTGAGGAAACCACAGTATGAACACAGTTACGCAATAACACCTCTACATGTTGAATATCCTCTAGGAAAGCCTTAGTCACATGGGTATTCCACAGGTAGAGAGCTTCAGGATCCGAGTGGAAGCTGTAGGTTTTCATACGTTCGGATGAAAACCACGCTTCAAGATCGGTTGCCTCAATATTCTTGGATGACATACTGACTAGTGTTACACTTAAAAACGAAGGCCCCGGAATGATCCCTGCGTTTTAGACGTATATCACCGGGGTTATTGATTTTTACGGTGCTGTTGCAAAGCGGGGCGGAGCCGGTGAATCCAAAGTCGCCATCGCCAAGGACCTCGGTGTCAGCCGCGCCACCCTTTACCGTGCACTAGGTCGTGTTACGAAAGTCGTTTCAGCCAGTACCGGATCACCGCCAGCTGAACTGATCTCAGACTGCCCCGTAGATACGAGGAAGCCATGCCCCGGATGTCGACCGCAGAAGCGTTGTTCTGCCGCAGTGCACTGTGGCATTTTCTAGCCCCGAGGATGATTCCCTGGGCGACTCAGGACTGCTCCCTCGCTGGACGCGTTCTGGAGATCGGCGGTGGCAGCGGAGCGATGGCTGAAGCAATCATCCACTCCCACGGGCAGGTGAACCTCACAACGACCGACGTCGATCCGGCCATGGTCCAGGCCGCGCAGCGATCCCTCGCAGGACTGCCCATTGAGGCACGTCAGGCTGATGCCACTGCCCTGCCCTTTGCAGACGAGTCCTTCGACATGGTGGTGAGCTTTCTCATGCTCCATCACGTGGTCGAGTGGGAGCAGGCGGTGGCTGAGGTGGCTCGGGTCCTGCGCCCAGGCGGGTTGTTCGTGGGATATGACCTGCTCTCCTCGCGCGTCGCGGGCTGGCTTCACCGGGTCGATGGCTCCCCGCACCGCCTCATCGAGGCCGATGCCTTCGAATCCGCCCTGGAACAAGCTGGTCTGGACCCACTCCGCCTTCGCTCCACTGGCGGGGGTCTGGTCCTGCGGTTCGTAGTACACAAGTCGAGTATCACCGACCACAACCCGAGTAACTCTGGGCACGGTACGTAGCTGCTTCGCGAAGATAAGCTCCAACCAATGAGACCAGGTCATCCCCGGTGACGATGACCGGTGCGGGATTTGGTGTGGGGCTCATTTCGCATCCTGATGGCTATGACCGGTTCACCCGGCAGACAAGCGGGCCACGATGTACCGTCTCTGCCCACTCAGAGGACATCCGCCACGCCGTCTAGAGCGGCCGTCACCAAGGGAACATCCCCGTCACGGGCAGCCACCACCGGTGGGATGCTCCTGACTCGTCCGCGACGTCGTCCGTCAGGGATGGAACGACCACGTCTACCGACTGGCCCGACAGGTGCTCACCCAGGACGAGGACTAACTCGTCCTAGGGCAGAAACCAAAGAGGTAAGCACCCAGGAACCTCAACCAGATGGTGGAGGAGCCCGAGGTGCTGAGGTTGCGGTTGGTGGGTCTTACTCTGCCGGGGCGATCTCGCTTTCGGTGACCCACTTGTGATTGGTCATGGTCATCCCGTCGACGGTGAGATCAACCATGTAGACCGTCTCATCCGTGGAATAGTCGATGGTGGCCTCCACACCCTTCATTCCCGACATGTGCTCGGCATCCAAGACGACCTCGGACCCCTCCGGCAGGGGGGCCTGGCCCGGATCGACAAGCTCCTCGTGGACCACCCACCGGTGGTCGGTGACCGGGTCCCCGCCGTCGGTGGGGGTGTAGCTGACCGAGTAGGTCGTGGTGTCAAACGCCCCGGAAATGGTGGCGGTGGCCCCGTCCATGCCGGGCATGTGGTCAGCGGTGAGGATGACCTCGGTGCCCACCGGGTAGGTGGGATTTTCCTCTGCTGCGATCCCTGCCGGGGGTTGCCCACCATCAGCCGGATGGTCATGGCCCTCTGCACCCATCTGATGGTTCATGCCAGTCTCCTCGGAGGACTGTGTGGCCGTCTCCGAGGTTGTGGTGGTCGTGGTCTCGGGGGCATCGGATGCAGTGTCGTCCGTGCAGGCGGCCAGGGCCAGGGAGGAGGTCAGGGCGAGGGCGGCGAGGGCAATGGTGCGCTTCATGATAATGCTTTCTAGGTTTCTTGGTTGGTGCAGGAGCTGAGACTCAGCGAGGGATGGTGCTTCAAGTGCGTCGTGGTTTATCACTCCTCCTGCTCGATAGGTGCCACTGGGCAGAGCCTGTGGCTGACCCACTCGGCGTAGCTACGGCCGAGCATTCGCCACGTTACTTAGGGAGTTTCTAGCGGCTGGTAGCCACTAGGTGGAGGTTGGGGTTCTTCATGAAATCTTCATGGTCCAGCCCTGGATTCCGGCCAGTCGGGCCTCTAGGTGTGATGTCCAGGGACGTTGTTCTGGCCCCCGCCCGTAATGACACCGTG
>CAMCJC010000307.1 GCA_945875065.1 uncultured Propionibacteriaceae bacterium
CGCGCCCATCAGCACGACCGCGACCCAGCCGAGCTGGCGCACGACGGACTCGGCGCGGTCCTGGATCTCGCCGTGCGATTTCAGCGCGATGAAGGCGGCTCCGTGGACCATGAACAGCACGACGAACAGCACACCACCGAGGAGGGCGAATGGGCCGAACAGGCCGAAGAAGTCGCCATTCCACAGCAGGTTGTCGTTGGCGAGGCCGACGACGAAGTTCGCGAACCCGACGCCCAGGACGAGGGCGGGGATGAACGAACCGATGATCGCGAACCAGTCGAACATGTTCCGCCACTTGGGCGAGGGACTCTTCGACCGGTACTCGAAGGCGACGCCGCGGAGGATCAGGCCGACGAGGACCAACAGCAGCGGCAGGTACAGGCCCGAGAACAGCGATGCGTACCAGCCCGGGAAGGCCGCGAATGTCGCGCCTCCGGCGGTCAGCAGCCACACCTCGTTGCCGTCCCACGTGGGGCCGATGGTGTTGACCATGACGCGACGCTCCTTGTCGTCGCGCCCTAGGAAGGGCAGCAGCATGGCGACGCCGAAGTCGAAGCCCTCCAGGAAGAAGAAGCCGATCCACAGGATCGCGATCAGCAGGAACCAGGTGGTGTTGAGAGCAGGAACACCGACCGTTTCTAGAAGCAGCATGGTGACTCCAGCTCAGTAGGCGAACGACATGGGGGCGTCGGGGTCGTTGGAGATCTTCGGCTCCTTGACCTCCGGCAATCCCTTGGACATGTAGTACAGGAACAGCTTCAGCTCGATCACGGCCAGCGCCCCGTATAGGAGGGTGTAGACGATGAACGAGAACAGGACCTCGCCGGCGCTCGCCGTCGGGGAGATGCCCGCCGAAGTTGGCATGACCCCTGCCACCAGCCACGGTTGGCGACCCATCTCGGTGAAGATCCAGCCAAAGGAGATCGCGAACAGCGGCAGCAGCGGCATCGCGGTCATGAGGGCCCCGAACAGCTTCGTCGGCTTTGGCACACCGCCCTTGCGGAGCACGAACAGCAGGTAGGCACCGATCAACAGGCCCGCGCCGCCGAGCGCCATCATGAGCCTGAAGCTCCAATAGGTGACGTTGACGTCGGGGATGGGGCTGAACTGGCGGCCGCGGAGCTCCTCAGCCTTCAGGTAGTCCTTCACGTACGACGCGTACTGCTGCTGCAGCTTGGTCTGCTCGCCGTGGTAATTGACGTAGCCGTGCGCGGCGTACTCCTCGCGAATGGTGTCGATGCCCTTGATCTGCGGCACGCCCGCGATGATTGACAGCACGCCCGGGACCTTCACATCGACGGTCGCGGCGGTCTGGTCGGCATTCGGGATGGTGATCAGGGAGAAGTCGGCGGTGTTCTCGAAGGCGCCTTCGGCGGCAGCCAGTTTGTACGGCTGCATGATCGTGATCGCCTTGGCCTGCGCGTCGCCGGTGAAGAACGTGACGGCGGAGGCGACGATCAGCACCCATGCACCGAACTTGGAGCCCCAGCGGTAGGCGGCGATGTCGTCGGCGTTTGCGTCGTCTTTGGCGCTGGTCTTGGCGAGATGCCAGGCGGAGATGCCCGCGATAAGGCCGCCCGCGACCATGTACGAAGCCGCGATGACGTGCGGCAGCGCTGACCACAGCAGTGGGTTGGCCATGATGTCGAGGAAACCACGGACACCATCGAGCTCCGCGCGGCCGAGGCTCTCATTGAACTTGGCGCCGATCGGGTTCTGCATCCACGAGTTGGCCGCGAGGATGAAGATCGACGACAGCATCGTGCCGATCGCCGCGGCGTAGATCGTCAGCAGGTGGAGCTTCTTCGGCAGCTTGTCCCAGCCGAAGATCCACAGGCCGATGAACGTCGACTCCAGGAAGAACGCGATGAGGGCCTCCAGCGCGAGCGGTGCGCCGAAGATGTCGCCCACGAAGCGAGAGTACTCCGACCAGTTCATGCCGAACTGGAACTCCTGCACGATGCCAGTGACGACGCCGAGCGCGAAGTTGATCAGGAACAGCTTGCCGAAGAACTTCGTCAGCTTCAGGTAGCGCTCGTTGCCCGTGCGCACCCAGATGGTCTGCATGATGGCCACCAGCATGGACATGCCGATGGTGATAGGCACGAAGAAGAAGTGGTAGACGGTGGTAACACCGAACTGCCATCGTGCGATGGTTACCGGATCCATGCGCGAAAGCTACTACGGATGTGGGGCGTACGCAAGGATGCGACGAGTAGTCGCAACCTAGGTAAATCCCCTAGTGAAACCCGTGTTGAGCGTGCGAAGGCCGGGCTGTCGCGGACGGCGGACCAGCACCTTAGCCGACCCCGCCGTCTCCGGGCGGAAACATGCGACTAACCTTAACAGGTTAGGCACCAAGAGAACGTTGCGCTGTGCAGCTTGGACAACCGGCTGACGGCGGGAGCCAGTCCTAGCCCGCGTCCGGCGTCCTCGCCTAGCTCCGCCCCGCGCCGTTTCCTCCCGGTTGACGGAACGCCGACTGTGCGGGCATGCACCACCGGTGCACGATGTCCCGGCGTCGGTCGGTGTCGGTGAACAACCCGCTGGTCGCGCCTGACCCATCCGCTCGCTTGATCCACTTGTAGAACCACGCCAGGCTGACCCCCAGCAGCAGGCAGGTCACGGTGTGTGGCACCTGATACTGGGTGAGTCCCATAGCGTGGTGGTAATTCCCGTGGTGACTCGGCCGGGGTGTTGAAGCCGTTGGGGTGGGTCATCGTGGGAACCGATTCCGCCAAGAACCATGTGAAGGACCCCAGGATGACCCACCACCAGTCTGCCCTGTCCAGCCTTCTGCAGGAACTCCTTGATGATCCCTCGCTCGCCCGTGAGGAACTGTTCCGGCGTCTGTTGCAGGCTGGCTTGCAGGACCTGATCGACGCCGAGGCTGCTGCCAAGGTCGGCGCCGGGCGTTACGAACGCAGCCTCCAGCGCGTCACGTGTCGCAACGGGTCGCGCTCGAAGACCTTGGCTACCCCGGCCGGGCAACTCGACCTGGCGATCCCCAAACTGCGTGAGGGATCGTTCTTCCCGTCACTGCTGAACCCTAGGCGCAGGGTCGACAAGGCCCTCTACTCGGTGATCTGCACCGCCTGGATCGAAGGAGTCTCCACCCGCAAGGTCGACGAACTGGTCAAGGCTCTGGGCAACCAGACCGGCATCTTCCAAATCGTCGGTGTCGCGGATCTGCGGCGACATCGACGAGGTCGTGACCACGTTCATGACCCGCACCTTGGACCACACCTGGTTCCCATATGTCTACCTCGACGCGACCTACCTCGACGTCCGTCTCCAGGGGCACGTCGTTTCCCAAGCCGTTTTCGTCGCGGTCGGTGTGTCCGCGCTGGGGCGTCGAGAGATCCTCGGCATGACTGTCGGCGACAGTGAATCGACCGACTTCTAGACCGAGTTCCTCAGGGGCCTGCGTCAGCGCGGCCTCAACCCCACCAGCCCCACCCGCCCCGAAGGGGTCGCGTTGGTCACCAGCGACGCCCACGCCGGGTTGAAGGCCGCGGTCAAGGCCCGTCCTGCCCGGCGCCAGTTGGCAACGCTGCCGAGTCCACTTCGCCCGCAACATCACCCAACACCTCGGCTCGGCCGACTCCAAACCCGTCAACGCACTGGTCTCCACGATCTTCGCCCAGACCAGCCCCGAAGCGGTCCGCGAGGCCTATCACCAAGTCACCACCTCCCTG
>CAMCJC010000308.1 GCA_945875065.1 uncultured Propionibacteriaceae bacterium
GCACCGGAGAGTTCCAATTCCTCGACGACTTCCGGGTAGGACGCGGTGCCCTCGTCGCTGCTCTGTAGCGCTACGGTGGCGACTCCCTCCTGGCCGGCTGGCTCATCGCCAAGCCAAGTCGGGATCACGAGTTCTAGGGCCATGAGCTGTTGGCCGGGCATGTGCGTAAGCCATAGGTCGAGCCCGTTGCTCAGACGGGACTCGACAGGCAGCGGGAATTGCCAGGGAGCCGGATCGGTGACGATGGGGCGGATCACTTCGTCTCCTCCGGTAGGTAGTGGAGTTCCTGGACGGTGGCGCGTTCGCTGAGCACCCGGGCGATGTCGTCGCCCGTGGTCGAGGCTAGCTCGTCGAGGTAGGTGTTGATGCGTTCGGGGTCGCCGTGAGTGAGCCAGAGCTCGGCGGCAGCAGCGGCTCGGTCCTCGACCGTGGCGAGTTCCTCCAGCCAATCGCGTTCGGTGGTGGCGCGGATACGCCGCAATTCGCGTTCGGTGGGGCCCTCGAATGCTTCGAGCTCGGCGGTGAGGGCCTCGGCCAGGTCGTTCGTGGTGACCCCGTCGGTGGGGCGGCACTCGATGCTGGCGATTGAGCGGGAACGCGAGTGGCCGAGCAGGAACCCGTGCGTTTCGCTGGCGATCCCCAGTTCCTGGATGAGCCGTCGATGCAGGCGTGATGCCTGGCCCTCGCCGAGGATCTTGAGCCCCAGCTGTAGGGGCAGGTAGTCGGGGTCGGTGGCGCCCGGGGCGCGCCACGACACGTGCAGCACCGGCTGTGGCACGGGCTTGGTCAATCGGACCTCGTGCCCGTAGGCGGGGTCGTCGGGCAGGTAGCTGCGCTGCGGCACCGGTGCGTCGATGATGTCGGAGAAGTGCCGTTCGACCAGTGTGATCGCATCCCGGGTCGTGACGGCTCCGGCGATCACCAGGACCGCGTTGGAGGGCCGGTACCACCGGCGGTGGAATGCCGTGACCTCTCCGAGCGTGGCGGCGGCCAGGTCGTCCATCGAGCCGATCGGCAGGTGGCCGTACGGATGCTCGGGTGCGAAATGCTGGCCGACCAGGCTGAGCAGGAGGTCTCCGTAGGGGCGGTTGTCATAGCGCTGCTGCTTCTCCTGCAGTACGACGCCGCGCTGCGCGTCGAGGTTCATCTGCGAGATGTCGAGAGTGCGCATGCGGTCGGCCTCGAACCACAGCGCTAGCTCCAGAGCGCCCGGCGGAACGGTCTCGTGGTAGACGGTCCGGTCGCTGGATGTGTAGGCGTTGACACTGCCGCCGAGCGCCTCGAGCGCTGACATGTGCTCGCCCGGTGCTACGTGGGCGGACCCCTCGAACATCAGATGCTCGAACAGGTGGGCGAACCCAGTGCGCCCTACCTCCTCGTCCACCGACCCGACCTTGAAAGCCAGGTTGATCGCGGCTGCGTGGGAATGAGGGTCCGGGAGTACGGCTAGCTCAAGGCCGTTGTCTAGACGATGCCGGTCGACGACGTGCCGAATCGGCATCGTGCCTCCTAGGTTGAAGGGCGCCGGTGGGCGCGGGCGAACGCGCCGTCTAGCGGCGGCGCGAAAACGGGCGCGGCGATCGCCGCGCGCGCTTCGGAGGCTAGCCTAGTCGTCTTCCTGGCGACGACGGCGCCATCTCTCCTCAAGCTTGTCCATGAAGTCGGATGCTGAGGCCTTCGGAGGCTTGCGCTTTGGTGTGGCCGGTTGCTTGCTGCCCTCGATCTTCGTCCAGGCGCTGAGGCCCGCGATGGCCGAGACGAGCATCACGATAAAACCCACCACCGAGACCGCCGGGTGGCTCTGGACGCCGGCGATCAAGCCAGCCAGGCCGACCAGGAACCCGAGGCCCGCCAGGGCCGCGCGTCGCTTTTGCACTCGCACCTGCGGACCGCCGCGTAGCGTATCCGCCAGCTTGGGATCCTCCGCGACCAAGGAGGCCTCAAGCTGTTGCAGAAGTCGCTGCTCCTGTTCGGACAGAGCCATCGACGGCCTCCTTAGTCAACTGCCCGTGCACGTATCCGGGAATCCCATTGTAAGCGTCATTTGGACTTTGAAAACCTGGTGAACAACGACCGTGGCCACAACTTCGCCCAAACGGCGGCACCGCGGGAAACCCCGCTCGGCAGAAGCTTCAATAGCTGGCGCGTTTGGGCGGCCAACTGCGACGTGTCAGGGGCCTTCCGCGCGTACTGGCAGCGCTCGATGGTAGCGGCGATGGCGGACAATCCCCCGGCCGCCTCGGCGGGCAGTTCGGCGGCTAGCGCCTCGGCCGCACGGACGGGAGATCTCCCATCCCATGGCAGCTTCAGGTCGGCGAACGTGGCCGCGACCTCTTGCCACACCGACGCGGCGAACGCGGTCGACGACGGGACGGTCCGCAGCCTGAGCGCCCGCAGCACTAGGCGCACCAGGGCGGGGGCCGCGAGCAGTGCTAAGGCCAGGATCAGCCAGCCGAGCACCGCAACTGGTAGGCCGGCGTTCCCGCCGTCGGCCTGGGAGCCCGGAGCCGCCGACGGCTGGGGACTCGGGATGGTTGAGGGCTGGGCGCTCGGACTTTCAGCGGCCGACGGTGAGGGGGACGGTGAGGGAGACGGCGAGGGCTCGGGCTGTGGGGACGGACTCGGCTGGTTTCCCCGCGAGGCGATCGACTTCGTCGGTTCGAACGGGACCCAGCCCAGGCCATCCAGGTACAGCTCAGGCCAGGCATGCGCGTCGTCGGTGGTGACGTAGAAGGATCCGCCGCGGGACGCACCGCCGGTAAAGCCGACCGCGACTCGCGCCGGGATGCCCTCCATCCGAGCCAATAGAGCCATGCTCACCGAGTAGTGGATGCAGTAGCCGGAGCGGTCCTTGAGTAGGAACGCGGCCAGCGCACTGGAGCCGGAGGCGCTTGGCGCGTCGAGGGAGTATTCGAAGTCATCCCCCTGGAAGAACTCGACCAGCTTCTGCGCCTTCGCGCCGGCGGTCTCGGCCCCGGCGGTGACCTGTTTGGCCAGGTCCCACACCTCGGCGGGAACATCGCTGGGCACGTGCAGGTCCCGCTCACCGTCTGGGCTAGTGCCGGCAGCGGCCTTCGCGATGGCCTGCGGGTCCGCGGTTGGTACGACTGAGGTGACCTTGTAATCGAGGTTAGCGGTCTGCCCGGCCCCGTTCGAGGAGGTAGACACGATACTCAGGGTGCCGGGGTCCCAGGCCCATTTCCCATCGGCGTGGATGCGATCGGGGGAGAAGGCGGCCGGCAAGTACTGTGATGGGAACCGCATCGAGACGTTCAACTCCACGGGGTCGCCGGGGGCGTCGTAGGCGCCGCCGATGTCGCCGGTGCGCAGCTTCATCGAGTCGAGTTGTGCGCCATCGGAAGTTAGCTTCGTCATCGCCGTCGTGCGCAGGTAATGCGGGGCGTTGTCGCTCGCGGTATAGGTCAAGACCGCCAAGGGCTCAGGGCGGTGCAGGTTCTCGCTCAGGTCCAGGGTCGGGTCGCCGAGCTGGATGGGCTTGTCGAGGCCGTCGGAACGCCACGGCTGCTTGGGTCCCATGGGCAGGATCGCGGCGACGGCAACCGCCAGCACGATCGCGAGGCCCGCTGCCAGCGCGCCGATCAGCCACCGGGAGCCCTCGAAGCCGGGCCGCCCGGGTGCGGCACCCGGTCTGCCACACGCCAGGAGGATC
>CAMCJC010000309.1 GCA_945875065.1 uncultured Propionibacteriaceae bacterium
TCAACGGCCTCGGCGTGGTCGGGTGGGGCGTCGGCGGCATTGAGGCAGAGGTGGCCATGCTCGGTCAGCCGGTCTCCATGCTCATCCCGCGCGTCGTCGGCTTCAAACTGACGGGCAGGCTCCCCGAGGGAACCACCGCCACCGACCTCGTGTTGACCATCACCGAGATGCTGCGCGAGCACAAGGTGGTCGGCAAGTTCGTCGAATTCTATGGCGAGGGCGTCCCCCAGGTGCCGCTTGCCAACCGCGCCACCATCGGCAACATGAGCCCCGAGTACGGCTCCACGATCGCGGTGTTCCCAATCGATGAGAAGACCACCGACTATCTGCGCCTCACCGGCCGCGATGAGGCGCAGATAGCGCTCGTCGAGGCCTACGCAAAGGAGCAAGGCCTGTGGCACGAGGATGACCGTGAGCCCGTCTACTCCGAGTACATTGAATTGGATCTCGCCACCGTCGTTCCGTCGATCGCCGGGCCCAAGCGCCCGCAGGACCGCATTCTTCTCAGCGCTTCGAAGGCCAACTTCGAGGCCGCGCTGCCGACCTATACAACCAACCCCGCAGCCTCCGCGCCGGTTACTCTCGCCGACGGCACGTCCTTCGACCTGGCCCACGGGGCGGTGACCGTCGCGTCGATCACCTCTTGCACCAACACCTCCAACCCCAGCGTGATGATCGGCGCCGCCCTGGTCGCGAAGAAGGCGGTCGAGAGAGGCATGACGCGCAAGCCCTGGGTAAAAACGTCTCTGGCGCCCGGGTCGCAGGTTGTGACGGACTACTACAACAAGGCCGGGCTGACTCAGTATCTTGATGCCATCGGTTTCAACCTCGTCGGCTACGGCTGTGTCACCTGTATTGGCAACACCGGCCCGCTCATCCCGGAGGTGTCGAAGGCCGTCAACGAGAACAACCTCGCGGTGACCGCCGTTCTGTCCGGCAACCGGAACTTCGAGGGGCGTATCAGCCCGGACGTGAAGATGAACTACCTGGCCAGCCCGCCACTGGTGATCATCTACGCGCTCGCCGGCACCATGGACATTGATCTGTTCCACGACCCGATCGGTCAGGACCGCGACGGCAACGACGTCTACATGAAGGACCTGTGGCCCACGCAAGCCGAGATCGACGAGGTCATCGGCTCGTCCATCTCACAGGAGATGTTCACGGCCCGCTACGCCGACGTCTTCCATGGTGGCGATCGGTGGCGCTCCCTGCCGACCCCCGACGGTGCGGTATTCGAATGGGACGACGCCTCCACCTACGTCCGCAAGGCCCCGTACTTCGACGGTATGCCGACTGAGCCGGTACCCGTCGAAGATATCGTGGGGGCCCGCGTTCTGCTGAAACTCGGCGACTCGGTCACTACGGATCACATCTCGCCGGCCGGCAGCATCAAGGCGGACTCCCCGGCGGGGCGCTACCTGGCAGAGCACGGTGTCGAGCGGCAGGACTTCAACTCCTACGGGTCGCGCCGCGGTAACCACGAGGTCATGATCCGCGGCACGTTCGCGAACATCCGGCTACGCAACCAGATCGTTCCCGGCACCGAAGGCGGCTTCACCCGCGATTTCACGGTCGCTAAGGCACCGGTGACCACCGTCTACGACGCGGCTCAAAACTACTACGCCGCCGGGACTGAGCTCGTGGTCCTCGCTGGTAAGGAGTACGGCTCTGGCTCATCAAGGGACTGGGCCGCCAAGGGCACCGCCCTCCTCGGCGTTCGCGTTGTGATCGCGGAGAGCTACGAGCGCATCCACCGTTCCAATCTCATCGGGATGGGTGTCCTGCCGCTCCAATTCCCTGAGGGCGAGAGTGCGGATTCGTTGGGCCTGACCGGCGAGGAGGTCTTCGCGGTCTCCGGCATCGCCGAACTCAACGATGGCGTTACACCCAAGACCGTGCGCGTGACGGCTACTCGCACCGACGGCGGCACAGTCGAGTTCGACGCGGTCGTGCGCATCGATACCCCTGGGGAGCGCGGCTACTACCTCAACGGCGGCATCATGCAGTACGTGCTACGGAATCTCGCCAAGAGCTGACCTCTTGGCCCTCGCCGACGGAAGATCCTGCCGCCGAGGCCTGAAGGCTATCTTTGCCGCCCTTCAGGCCGGGCAGGCCTGCCCGGCTAGGGGCATAGGGGAGTTCACCGGTGGAGCAGGCGCTTACGGGACGTGCGATTCACGCCGAAGCTCTAGGTCGGATCTTCTAGACTGACACCATGTCCCTACTCGAGCGAGTCCGCGACCCCCGCGATCTGCGATCCCTCTCGAGAAGGGAATTGACTGCGCTGGCCAAGGAGATCCGCGGCTTTCTAATCAACCGCGTGAGCCGCACCGGCGGACACCTCGGCCCGAACCTAGGCGTTGTTGAGTTGACCCTCGGTATCCATCGAGTGTTCAACTCACCGCACGACCCGATCGTATTCGACACGGGCCACCAGTCGTACGTGCACAAGATCCTGACCGGCCGGGCCGATGCCTTCGAGGCCCTGAGACAGCGCGGTGGGCTGTCGGGTTACCCGGATCGCGGCGAGTCGCCGCACGACTGGATGGAGAACTCGCACGCTTCGACGGCGCTGTCCTGGGCCGAAGGGCTTGCGAAGGGCTTTAAGTTGCGCGGCGAGGAGCGGACCGTGGTCGTAGTCGTGGGCGACGGCGCGCTCACCGGCGGGATGGCTTGGGAAGCGTTGAACAACATCGCCGCCCAGCCGGACCTGTCGATCGTCATCGTCGTCAACGACAACGGCCGCTCCTACACGCCGACGGTCGGTGGGTTAGCCAACCACCTGGCAGGTCTGCGCACCGATCGCCGCTACGAGCGCACCCTCAGCTTCATCAAGCGCCGCCTCAACCGCACCCCGGTGCTCGGCCGTCCCATTTACGACCTGCTGCACGGTTTCAAGACCGGCGTCAAGGACGTGGTGGCACCGCAGGGGATGTTCTCCGATCTTGGCCTCAAGTACACCGGCCCCATCGACGGCCACGACATCCGCGCCGTCGTCACCCACCTAGAGCAGGCGCGCCAGTTCGGCGGACCCGTCCTAGTGCACGCCATCACTCACAAGGGAAACGGGTTCAAGGCAGCTGAGGAACACGAAGAGGATCGCTTTCACGCGGTGGGCCGCATCGACGCCGTGACTGGCCAGCCGCTCAGCGATGCTGTACAGGCCACCTGGACCGACGCGTTCGCTGAAGCGATGGTGCGAATCGGCGAACGCCGCGAGGACGTCGTGGCCATCACCGCCGCGATGCTCCATCCCGTGGGGCTCGGACGCTTCGCCGCAGCCTTTCCAGACCGGGTATTCGACGTCGGCATCGCCGAGCAGCATGCGGTCGTCTCCGCAGCGGGGCTTTCCCGCGCTGGCTTGCATCCCGTGGTGGCGGTGTACGCGACGTTCCTGAACCGGGCGTTCGACCAGGTGCTGATGGACGTCGCGTTGCATGGCGAGGGAGTCACCTTCGCCTTGGATCGCGCCGGCGTCACCGGGACCGACGGGCCGAGCCATAATGGCATGTGGGACATGTCGCTGATTGGTATGGTCCCCGGAATCGAGATCGCGGCACCGCGGGATCAACCGCGCCTCGTAGCGGCGCTTGAGCGTGCCGTGACGGTAGACGACGCCCCAACGCTCGTGCGGTACTCCAAGGAAAAGCTGCCTGACGAGA
>CAMCJC010000310.1 GCA_945875065.1 uncultured Propionibacteriaceae bacterium
TTACCCGCCACCGGGACTGTGTCGAGGTGCCCCGCGATTACGACGCGTCGTGGGCGCCCCAGCATCGTGCGGGCGACTACGCAGTTCCCCTCCCGGTCGACCGTGAGATGCGGCCGCGCCCGCAACGCCTCTGCTACGAGTCCGGCGAGACCGGCCTCGTTCCCGGAAACGCTCTCCACATCCACGAGTGCCCGCAGCAAGGTCACGAGGTCGGCCGTCGGATCAAGCGTCATGAGCCGAAGACTACCGCCACTAGACTTCAGTACATGACTAACTCGCATCGCCTGGCCTGGGGGTGGGGACTGGCCACCGTCCATACTTCGGGCACCGTTCTGGATGTGTTCTTCCCCTCTCCCGCCCTCGGGGATTCCGTTACCGAGCAGGCCCCAGCCGATCTCCTCGCGGCTGAGCGCGAGGACTCGCTGCGCCGCGTTGCCACCCGTTCCGTGCGCATCCAGATTGATCTCGACCAGGCTCCCGGCTCCACAGAGGATGCCTACTTGCGTCTCCATCTCTTGTCGCATCGGCTCGTCCAGCCTCACGGACTCAACCTGGATGGCGTGTTCGGCAAGCTGCCTAACAACGCTTGGACCAACCTGGGCCCCGTGCGAGTGGAGGACGTCGCGGAGGTGCGTCTAGCGGCGCGCGCCGAGGGGCGGCACCTTCAGGTCCACGGCGTCGACAAGTTTCCCCGGATGACGGACTACGTGACGCCTCCGGGGGTGCGGATCGCGGACGCCGACCGCGTCCGGCTCGGCGCGCACGTCGCCTCCGGCACCACCGTCATGCATGAGGGCTTCATCAATTTCAACGCCGGAACGCTCGGTACCCCCATGGTCGAGGGCCGCATCTCGGCGGGCGTGGTGGTCGGCGACGGCTCCGACATCGGTGGCGGGGCCTCCATCATGGGAACGCTCTCAGGCGGGGGCACGGAGGTGATCCGAGTCGGCGACCGGTGCCTGCTCGGCGCCGAGTCCGGCATCGGTATATCGCTGGGCGATGACTGTGTCGTCGAGGCGGGCCTGTACGTCACCGCCGGCACCAAAGTGGAGTTGCCCGACGGGCGCGTGGTCAAGGCCCGCGAGCTCTCGGGGGTCGCGGACCTGCTGTACCTGCGCGACTCCCGGACCGGCAAGGTGCTGGCCAAGCCGCGCCATGGACGCGCCGTTACCCTCAACAACGACCTGCACGCCAACTGATGCGCCGCTTGACACTCGTCCTCGTCATCGCCCTCGTCGCCGCCCTCGGGGTCGCCGGGTGGCAGGGCTGGCGGTGGCTCGTTCCTCGTATCGACCCCGACCGCTGCTATCTGATGGTCGAGGGCAGGGATGAGCCGTTACGCATCACGCACGAACAAGCCGTCAACTCCTCGATCATCGTCGCGGAGTCGTTCAACAAGGGGCTCCCCGAACAGGCCGCCATCGTGGCACTGGCCACCGCATGGCAGGAGTCCGGTCTCCGGAACCTCGATCACGGAGACCGGGACTCCCTCGGGCTGTTCCAGCAGCGCCCCTCGTACGGTTGGGGAACCGAAGCCCAGCTCCAGGACCCCTGGTACAGCTCCGGCCGCTTCTACGAGGAGATCGTGAAGTTCGACAATTGGGAGACCACCGACGTCAACGACATGGCCCAAAAAGTGCAGCGCTCGGGTCATCCCGAGGCCTACCGGAAGCACGAGGCCAACGCCCGGGCCCTCGCCGGGGCGCTGCGGGGAACGCGCCCCGGAACCCTCGCGTGCCAAGTCCGCTGGGAAGCCGGAGCCGACACCGCCACGTTGTTCAAGGTACTCCAGGCGGTACCCGGAGTTACGGTCGAACACTCCTCCGGCCAGTTCGTGGTCAAGGACGGAGACTCCACCGCCCGATGGGCCGCCGCCCAACTCACGGTCGCCAATGCTCCTGGCGCAGGAATAAAGCGGATCACCCATGAGGACAAGGAGTGGCGCCCTGACGCCCGGGCTTGGTCTAACAATCGGATGCCTCTAGACGACTCCGGCGTAGTAGTGGCCCTAACCGACGAGTAACGATCAGGTCACAGGCCGAACCTACGACGGGCTAGTCTCCTTGGGACGTTTGAGAGCCTAGGAGAAAGCCCATGAAACGACGCTCTTCGATCTTCGGCGGCCTTGCGCTCGCGGCCCTCAGCAGTTGCTCCGGGGCTGGTGCCTCCCCAAAGACGGTGCAGCTCACCGGCGGTACCGCGTACCAGGGGCTCCCGCTCAGTACTCCCAAGGTCCCGGAGATGGTCGGGGCCTCACAACGCCTCGGCTGGAACTTCCTGCGCCTCGGGGACCGCGGCACCAACGCGATACTGTCGCCGTCATCGCTGTCGTCCGCGTTCGTCCTCGTCGGGCTCGGGGCCTCGGGTGTGACCGCGGAGGCGTTAGACGAAGTATTCGGGATGGGAGCGGTGGAACGGGCGGCGGCGACGAACGCGCTGCGTGGGGCGATGAGCGAGTTCGAGGCTCTTCCCGAGGCCATCGACGCGGAGGAACCGCCCGAGAAGCCCATCGCCCACCAGGCCTCGCACATCCTGGTGATCGGCGACGAGATTGAACCAAAACCCGCCTTCCTCGATGGGGCCCGCCAGTATTTCGACACGAGCGTCGAACGCCTCGAGAAGGGCGATGCGAAGGCCAACCTTGATGCCTGGGTCAGGCAACACTCCGCAGGGCTCATCGAGAGGTCGGGCATCAAACTGACCCCCAGAACCCGACTCGTCGTGCAGGACGCCATCCTGTTCGCCGCGCGCTGGCAGAAAGAGTTCACCAAGGAGCTCTCCATCACGTTCACCGACGCCAAGGGGACCACTCGCCAAGTCGATGGCATGGCCGAGAACTTTTACTGCCCGTATGCGAAGGGCGGCGGCTGGGAAGCGATCCGGCTGCCCTACAACGCGCGGTTCGCGATGGACGTGATCCTGCCCGCTGAGGGCACCCATCCCCTCGACATCGAGACCGCCGAACTCGTTGAGGCGGGTGAGGAGCTCGCCGGGCAAGAGACCCGGGATGTGCTGGCAGAGCTGCCGAGGTTGGACGCCCGGTCGAAGCTAGATCTGAAGGAACTGTTCGAGCAGCAAGGCGTCAGCCTCGACCACTTCGATGATCTGTTCGATGGTGCCGCGGTGGGCCAAGCCGTGCAGCAGGCACGCCTCCAGATCACCCCGAAGGGCACCGTCGGTTCCGCCGTAACGGAGATCGCCATGACCGGTAAAGCTGGCCCCTCCAGAAACGAACCGATCCGGTTCACGGTTAATCGCCCCTATGCGCTCCGCGTGATCGACCTGGCTACCGGCTGGCCGTTATTCCTCGCCGCGATCGCCGATCCGACCCAGACTGGCTGATGTCTCAGGCCAGACGAAGTGCGGCCGCTTCGATCCGGTCCGTCGGGGCGGTCAATGCGATCCGGACGTGTCGGTCACACTTCGCCCCGTAGAAGTCGCCCGGTGCCACCAGGATCCCCCGCTCGGCCAGCCAGTCTAGGGTGTCGCGGCACGGCTCGTCCCGGGTTGCCCACAGGTACAGGGAGCCCTCGGAGTGATCGACGCGGAATCCCGCCGCCTCCAGCGCGGGCCTCAGGACAGCCCGGCGGGCGAGATAGCGCTGGCGCTGCTCCTCGACGTGCATCTGGTCGTCCAGCATCGCGATGAGTG
>CAMCJC010000311.1 GCA_945875065.1 uncultured Propionibacteriaceae bacterium
CTACAGGTCATCAACACTGAAATGATGGTGGAGTTCTCGGTCACTCGGGACGGGTCAAGGCTGATCATCGGCAGATCCGGGTCGAACGCCACGGTCGAGGGGCCGTCGAACAGGCCGGCGAGGTCACCGGCCACCAGCCGCCGCAAGGCGTGTCCGACCAGGCGTCCGTCTTCAGCCAGGCGCCCGTCGGGGTCGTGGCTGGGGGTGAGGATGTGGTCGACGACCATCGGAAGGATCGGCACCTCGTTCTCCGCCACCGTCGCGGTGAGGGCAAGGTCGATCGCGGTGTGCTCCAACGGCGTCAACCCCCGCGCCAACACTGTTTCAGCCAGCGCGCCGACCAGGTCACGGCGCCGGGATGCGACGGTGCTCGCCCACTCCTGGTCGGTGAGCCCACCGGGGCGGTGGCCCTCATCGAGCGGGTTCAGGCGGGTGTGGAGGCCGTGGCCGAGCACGATCGCCTTCCCACCCACCGCTTCGGCCACCGCGGTGTGTTCGCCCTTGGGGTCACCGGGAACGTAGACGCGGCTCCCGAACGGCAACGACCGCGTATACAGCGATTTCGCCAGCGACGACTTCCCTGATCCGACGATCCCCGCCAGCACTAGGTTCGGGGCGGTGATGATCCCCCGGGCGTAGAGGACCCACGGGTCGTAGACGAAGCTGCCACCCGAGTACAGGTCCTGCCCGACGAACACCCCATCCGACCCGAGACCGCCTTCGGCCATGAACGGATACGCCCCGGCCAGCGTGGCCGAGGTGTCCTGATGCCGCGGCACCCGCAACCTGCCCGGCGACCGCAACGCCGCCGGCCCAGCCTCACCGGCCGCCGGCAGAAACGTCGTCGACCTACGCTCCTCCCGTTCCGCCGCCGCTTTCGCCTTCGCCGCCTCCCGCTCGACCCTGACCTGCTCAGCCTGCAACCGGGCGGCAGCCTGACGACGAGCCTTACGGGCCTTCCGCCGTTCCGCGGCCGGGGAGACCAGCACCGCAGCGTGCAGCCGTTCCTTATCGCCACTCACAGCGACCGCCCCGCAGCCGACGATGCCCCACGGGCAGGAGTTGGTGCGAACCAATCCGTGCCCGCGGCTGCCCGACGCTGAGACGCAGAGGTGACACCACTGAAAGCGTCCCGCGCAGCGACGACCTCCTCCTCGTCGGGTGAGGGCGTGCTGTCGGGGTGTTCGCGGACCAGCCCGGCATGCCCCATCTGCGGGTTGTAGGTCAGCACGTAGCCGTCGGCCTCGAAGCTGCGATCCCACTGCCCGGCCGGCAGCTCGTCGTACACCTCACCGTTCACGAACGCCGCCGCCGTGGTTTCGACGCCGAAGTCCCACTGCGCCAGATGCGCAATCCCCGCCTGAACCCCCTCCACATCAATCAGCTCCAAGACTTCATCGGCCTCGGCACCCTGGAGGAACACCACATTCACCCACCGCCGCGAATACTCGGACTCAGGGCTGCTGTGGATGTGCCAGGCGATCCGACCGGACGCTTCGTGTGCGCGCATCACCCGATCAGCGACCTCATCCAGCCCGTCGGCGGCCTGATGCAACTCATCCGCCGCTGCCAACGCCACCGCCTCCGCTGGCACACGGTCATCGGTGAACGCGATATCGCGGTGATCAGCATGAGCACGAGACAGCTGGTCCAGCACCTGCCGCAACAGCCGCACCGACCCCGACACCTCCGCCAACACCCGGTACGTGTCAGCCGGATCCTCAAACGTGCGAGTCGCGTGCGCCAACCCCCGCAACCCCTCATAGGCCTCAGCAGCATCAGCAACCGGATCAACAAACGTCGCCATCCCAACAGTCCTCTCTACGTAGCGGCGGTACGCCTACGAGGGAGGTGTGCGATGGTGTCCTCTAATGGCTGTGATGGTGGACAGCCGATTCGAGGGATGCGAGGTGCTCATGGAGTTGTCAGTTCCTGTGTGGATGCCCGCGTTCTGGTGGAGAGGCGCAGCGCAGCACGTTCGAGAATGGGTGCTTGAAGACCCGGATCAGGAGGATCACCGTGAACCTCGTTGGAGTGACACCTTCGAGCAGCGCTGGGGACTGATTGCCTATGCCGTTGCCTTGGTCGGAGACGAGCTTGCCGCGGGGCGGTGGACCATCGATGAAGATGACGACACGTACTACGGAATGGTGACGGCCCCGGTGCTGGAACCACTGACGAGGACTGAGCGGCACATCGTGACCTCATGGTTCTCTGCCGCCGAAGCAGTGTGCGTCGACCCTTGGTTCGAGCCCATCACCAATGGGCGGCACCGTCTCTGGAACACGTTGACGCACTTTGGCGATCGGTTGGTTCCCGTCGCCGGCGACGCATTGGGATACGCGACACCGACCAACACCGAAGTTCTTGGGGAAGCGTGGCCCGAGCTGTATCGAGCGCACGTCGACGAACTCGCAGCGATCGAGTGGTTCGACCTGCACGACCCGATGAACTCCCGCTTTGCCCATGCGATCGGTCAGGCGTCACGCGGTGAGCACCCTGCACCCCGATAGAACCGTTCGGCTGGTCAGGGGATGCGTCCTAGCATAGAGAGATGCCAGCAATCGGACGCCTCACGCAACTCGTCTTTGAGTGCAAGGACCCGATTACGGAAGCACTCTTCTGGCAGAAGGTCCTGGATCTTGCACCGGCCACCGGTGATGACCAGTGGTTGACGCTGGACTGGGAGCCTGTCGGACGCCTCTCTTTCCATCGTGTCTCCGATTACGAACCCCCGCAGTGGCCGGGACATAGAGGCGAGCTGCAGGTTCACTTTGACCTGCTGGTCGATGACCTCTCGGAGGCGTGTGCCGTCGTCGAAGCAGCAGGTGGCCACCCACTCACTGACGTGTTGGACCCAGGCCCGAAAGCCTGGCGCATCTACGCTGACCCCGCAGGCCATCCCTTTTGCCTCGTCACAGTGCCTGAATGACCCCACCCTTCCTGGTCGTCAGACTTGGCGGCAGAGGGGTAGGGCTGCGGCGGTGAAGGCTTTGGCTTGTTGTCCGGCGAGCAGTCGGGTTTCGCTGTTGGCTTGGATGGCGGCTTGTTCGAGGGCGGCGACGTGGGCGTCGAGGTCTTCGATCGTGGTGGCGGTGATGGTGATGAGGCCGGTGTAGCGCAGGATGCCGTGGCCGGCGGTGAGGTCGGCTTCTTGTTGGAGGACGTCGTGGTATTCGGCGATCTGTGAGGCGTCTTCGATCTGTCCGATTTTGGCGCGTTGGGCTTGGTCGGAGATGTGTTCGACTTTCTTCTTGCGGATGTCGCGGGCGGCTTGGTCGGAGCGCATGGGGGTGCAGATCAGGGAGAACGATCGCTGGATTCCGCTGGAGAGCAGGATGGGTGAGAGGAAGCCTGGGTAGACCATGGAGCGGGGCCATTCGCTGATCCACAGCACGGCGTGGTGGGCGGAGTCGGTGCGGATACGACTCCAGGTTTCGTTGACCGCGACCGGTCCGGCGGTGGCGAGGTCGTGGCCGATCTGGCCGTGGCGTTCCAGGGTGGCGGCGATGGCGGGGTCGTAGGCCGAGCGCAGGATCACGGCGATCTGGCCGGGGGTGAGCCAACCGGATGGGGTGAGGTCGGCTGATCGGAGGGCGGCGGTGAGGGTGTTCATTTCTTGGCGGAGGACGGCGGCGGCGCCGCGGATG
>CAMCJC010000312.1 GCA_945875065.1 uncultured Propionibacteriaceae bacterium
ATCCGCGCCCGCGTCCCGGCCGCCGAACACGTGCGCTTGGTCTCGACCGGCACCGAGGCGACGATGACAGCCATCCGGCTGGCCCGTGGCGCTACGGGGCGGGACAAGATCATCAAGTTCGCAGGTCTGTATCACGGACACTCCGACGCGCTGCTTGCAGCTGCCGGCTCCGGAGTCGCCACGCAGGGCCTGCCCGGCAGCGCCGGAGTTACCGCGGCCGCGGCTGGCGACACCGTCGTCCTGCCGTACAACGACGTCGCCGCCCTTCGGGAAGCCTTCGACGCGATCGGCGAGCAGGTCGCGTGCGTCATCACGGAGGCGGCGCCGGCGAACATGGGTGTGGTCGCCCCGACGGATGGTTTCAACGCCGAGATCCGTTCCTTGACCGAGAAGCACAGCGCACTCATGATCTGCGACGAGGTCCTGACCGGCTTCCGGGTCGGACCGGCGGGCTGGTGGGGTTTCGAGGCCGGGACCGACGATCCGAAGTGGACGCCCGACCTGTTCACGTTCGGCAAGGTCGTCGGAGGAGGCATGCCGCTGGCCGCGATCGGCGGGTGCCGTGAGGTCATGGACCTCCTCGCCCCGCTCGGCCCGGTCTACCAAGCCGGCACCCTGTCCGGGAACCCCCTAGCGACGGCCGCGGGCATCGCCACCCTCGACCTGGCCGACGCCAGCGTCTATGAGCACGTCGACCGCCGCTCCGCGGAACTCCAGCAACTCGTCCACGAGGCGCTGAATAAGGCGGGCGTACCGCACGTCGTCTCCAACGCCGGCAACCTGTTCTCCGTGTTCTTCCGAGAGGAACCGGTCAGGAACTACGCCGACGCCCAGGACCAGGACACCGAGGCCTTCAAACGGTTCTTCCACTCGATGCTCGACCAAGGGATCGCGCTGCCCCCGTCGGCCTTCGAAGCCTGGTTCCTGTCGGCCGCCCACGACGACGAAGCGATGGAAGCCATCGCATCGGCCCTGCCAGCGGCGGCCAAAGCAGCACGAGGCTGACTCGCTTTGCGAGGTTCAGAGCCCCTCGGCTAAGATCAAGGGGCTCTCACGGGGCTATGGCGCAGTTGGTAGCGCGCTTCCATGGCATGGAAGAGGTCACGGGTTCGAATCCCGTTAGCTCCACCTCACGCACAAGGCTCGAACCCTTGCCATCTTGGATGGTTTTGGTTCGGGTCTTGTTGTTGTCTTGGGTCCAGGTGAGGGCGTTGGCGTTGATCTGGGGGTCGAGGAGCATCTCGAAGGGGCGGTTGTTCTCGACGTGGAGTTGGAAGGCCTCACCCAACAGGCAGGAATACGGGGAGAGGGAGTCCGGGATCCGTCTGCCGGTCGACAGGGTTGCGCCGAGCATCATCGGGTAGTACTTCACCGAGTACTGCCCCGTCTTCAGACGAGCGGCGGTCCGGCAGCGCGGATGTGTAGAGGGGATACACGCTACAGGGGCATCCGCTGACCCGTGCGGCCCGGTATTTGTCGGTGGGTTCTGGGAGACTTGGGATGTGAATGAGCCCGCCGCGCCACCCCGAGAGTCAGGTGATGGTCTCACGCGTCGTCCAGCCGCCGGACGGCCACCATCTGAGCAGGACCTGGTCGCGCAGGTGTCGGCTCTCATCGAAGGCGCACGTGAGTCGATCGCGTCCTACGCGAACGTAACCTTGACGATGACCTACTGGCAGATCGGCTTGATCAACGACTCCGAACTACTTGGCGCCGGGCGCGCCGAATATGGTGCGCGGATTCTGGTGACGCTGTCACAGGAATTGACGGCCCGCTTCGGGCGGGGCTTCGACGAGCCGAATCTGAACCGGATGGTCAAGTTCTCCCGGCTGTTCCCTGATCGTGAGATTTTGGTGGCGCTGTCACAGAAATTGAGCTGGTCGCACTTCCTCGCGCTCCTGCCGCTGCGCAGCGACGACGCTCGGACGTTCTACGCCCAGGCGGCGGTCGCGGGGCGGTGGAGCGTGCGAGACCTGCGCCGTGCTATCAGCCGCAAAACCTATGAGCGTCGCGAGATCGCAGACTCCCAGCTCGGGCCGGGGTCCATGGTTCCAGCCGACACCTTCAGTGACCCATATCTGCTTGATTTCCTCGGCCTCCACGATGGCTACCTCGAAGCGGACTTGGAAGCGGCGATTCTGCGTGACCTGGAAACGTTTCTGCTGGAGGTAGGCTCCGGCTTCACCTTCGTTGAGCGCCAGAAGCGGATGGTGATTGATGGCAAGGACTTCCATCTCGACCTGCTCCTCTACCACCGCCCCTTGAAGCGGCTCGTCGCGGTCGAGTTCAAGATCGGTGAGTTCGACGCCCGTTACGAGGGACAGATGAAGCTTTACCTGAAGTGGCTCAACCGGTATGAGCGCCGCGAAGGTGAGGGAGCACCCGTCGGTTTGATCCTGTGCACGGAGGCCAGCCGCGAGCAGGTCGAGTTGCTGGAGATGCATAAGGACGGCATCGTCGTCGCCGAGTACTGGACAGCACTGCCACCCAAGCATGAACTCGAACAGCGCCTCCAACTCATGGTTCGCGAGGCACGCGAACGGCTCGCGCGGCGAGAACTCCGCTCGGCAGGCGATTGACCCAGGGACACAACCAGGCGCGCGGTGGCGAGAGGCACGCGCAGGCACTTGCTGTCAGAGTTGCGCTGTCTGATGTGAGGATCATCATAGGGTACGTCGAACGGTCGATAATCGCCCTGGATGTCTGTGTCTCAGTCTGCAGGGTTGCTGTGAACGTCACGCCGACACGGCGTGCTACCGATCTCATGGGCTGTGTACTGACCCGTCGCGACATCCTCTCACCGTCGCATCCCGGCGCGGCTTTCAGCAGTGTCAGTGGTCGCCGGTAACGTAGGGACACAACCCGAGATCACAACTTAAGATCGCGCCTTGCGGCGCAGAGGAGACCTACAGCATGGCACGCGCCGCGAAGCCGAAACCGGCGAAGACACTCGAGCAAACCCTCTGGGAGGCTGCCGACAAACTGCGCGGCAACCAGGAGCCGAGCGAGTACAAGCATGTCGTGCTGGGGCTGGTGTTCCTGAAGTACATTTCCGACCGCTTTGAAGAGCGACGTGTGGTGCTGGAGTCCGAGTTGGCCGCCGACGGCATCAAGCCGGAGCGGCTGCCGGACTTCCTCGAAGACCGCGATGAGTACACCAGCCACAACGTGTTCTGGGTGCCGGAGCTGGCGCGCTGGGGTTATATCCAGCGGGTGGCGAAGCAGCCCGAGATCGGGCAGCAGATCGACCAGGCGATGGATCTCATCGAGAGGGAGAACCCATCCCTGCGGGGTGTGCTCCCGCGCAACTACGGGCGCGACGGCCTGGACAAGCGCCGATTGGGTGAGCTGGTCGATCTGATCGGTTCCATCGGTTTCACGGCTGGGGATGATCACGGTGCCGACGATGTGCTGGGCCGGGTGTACGAGTATTTCCTCGGGCAGTTCGCGGGCAAGGAGACCGGCAAGGATGCCGGCGCGTTCTACACGCCGCGTTCGGTGGTGAAGACTCTGGTCGAGATGCTTGAGCCGTACAAGGGTCGGGTTTACGATCCGGCTGCGGGATCGGGCGGGATGTTCGTGCAGTCAGCGGAGTTCGTGAAGGCGCACGGCGGCAAGCGCACCGACATCTCCGTGTATGGG
>CAMCJC010000313.1 GCA_945875065.1 uncultured Propionibacteriaceae bacterium
CCGCCAACACGACGCCGTCCCGCTCGGCCGGGGCGACCAAGGCACAAAGGTTGAACCAACGACGGGCCGCCTCCTCCGGGGCGCGCAGATCCGCGCGCGCCAGCGTCAGGTCAGTATCGAGCAGGATGGCCGCGGCATAACCCCCCTCGACCATCGGCTCAGCCCCTGCCGTCGCGACCACGATCGCGGAGTCGGTAGGCAGGCGCTCTCGGATCCGGTCGGCCGAGGAGCTGACCACGAGTACACCGGGAAAGGCGCGGCCAAGCTCCTCGGCGGTTCGCTGGGCGCCTGCGATCGGTGCGTACAGCCTTGTCGAGTGGCAGCGCGGGCACTCCCACGCCGTCGGCTGTGCCCCGCACAGGGTGCATAGCAGCCTGTCACGCCCGGGCTTGACGAGGGGGCCGGAACACTTGCTGCATCGCACGGGCTGGCGGCACTTGCCGCAGCGCAGGGCACTGGAGTGTCCGGCTCTGCTCACACTGACCAGAACCGCGCCGCGAGCCAGGGCCGCCCGCACCGTCGCGAAGACCGCTGACGGCAGCCGTCGCCCCTCAGCGACAATCCGTACGGGGGCCGCGATCCGGCGCTGCGCGGCGGCGGGGAGTTCCAACGGCGTGAGCCAGCCACGCTCAATAAGCCCTTGGGCTTCGCACGACCGGGCATGGGATGCGAACAAGATTGCGCATCCCTCGCGGGCCGCACGAAGCGTCGAGACGGTGCGGGCGTGCGGATGGGGTGCCCGAACCTCAAAGTGCCCGTCGTGCCCATCGTCGACGACGACGATCAGCCCCAGGTCGTGCGTCGGGGCGAAAGCCGCCGAGCGCGTACCCAGCACTAGCCGCGCCTTGCCCCGACGGATCGCCAAGTAGTTGCGGTACCGCTCCCCTCTACCCAGCTCTGACGCGAGCTGGACCATGCTCCGGGACCCGAAGACCTCACTGATGCGGTCAGTCGCCGCGTCGAGCTGCCGTTGCGTCGGGAACAAGACGACGGCGCTCCGGCCGCCACGCAGCGTCGCGTCGACCGCCTCAATGAGGCCTCCGATGAGGTCCCCAGGGACATCAGCCACCGGCGGAACCTGCCAGAAGCACCGAGGGGAACCGCCGGCTGCCAGTGCCCGCAGCAGTTCGATCCCCCCGGGAAAGCCAGGGAGCACCGACCATGCCGCCGAGCGCTTCGGTGCGGGGCGCTCGGGGGATTCCTCTGCCTCCACCGCCGCGTGTCGAGGTGGGATCGCTAGCCTGGCAACGTCCCACCAGGTACCCGCATAGCGGTCAGCTACGGCACGAATCAGGGCATCAAGGCCGGGGGTCAGGAGGACCTCGTCGGATACAACAGCCCGCAGCGGCGTCAGCGGATGAGCAGTCTGTCTAGGGCCGATGCCGCACAGCCAACCGTCGATGTCTTGGCCGGCGAACCGTACCTTAACCCGTACCCCTGGTCGGGTCCTTGCGGCGAGATGCTCGGGGATCGCGTAGTCGAAGGTGCGGTCGAGGTGCGCTAGCGGGACGTCGACCGCCACCTTCGCGACCTGGGCGGCGTCCGGGTCGTCGAAGAGGGCGGCCTCGTCCACGCCGTCAGCCTCTGACCGCCCGGGCGAGCGCCTCGGCGCGGTCGGTCGACTCCCAGGTCGCGTCGATCTCGCTGCGGCCGAAGTGGCCGAGCGTGGCGAACTGGCTGTAGATGGGGCGCAGCAGGTTCAAGTCCGCGATGATGCTCGCGGGCCGCAGGTCGAATGTCGCGTTGACAGCGTCAACTATCTGCTCCGACGGGACCTTCCCGGTGCCGAAGGTGTCCAGGTAAAAGCCGACGGGACGAGCTTTGCCAATGGCGTAGGCTACTTGCACCTCGCAGCGATCCGCGAGCCCAGACGCCACAACGTTCTTGGCGACCCATCTGGTGGCGTACGCGGCCGAGCGATCGACCTTCGACGGATCCTTGCCGGAGAAGGCTCCACCGCCGTGGCGCGCCATGCCGCCGTAGGTATCAACGATGATCTTGCGGCCGGTGACGCCGGCGTCGCCCATCGGCCCGCCGATCACGAACTTGCCGCTCGGGTTCACGAAGATCTGCGGGAGCGCGGAATCGAAGCCATGCTCGCTGAGCACTGGTTCGATGACCTCGCGGGTGATATCCGGGGACATGGCGGCAAGATCGACCCCATCGTCGTGTTGGCTGGAGACGACGACGGTCTCAATGCCGATGGGTCGGCCCTCTTCGTAGGCGACGGTGACCTGAGTCTTACCGTCGGGACGCAGGTAGTCAAGGATGCCGTCCTTGCGCACCGCGGTCAGGCGCGCGGCAAGCCGGTGCGCAAGGTGGATCGGCAGGGGCATCAGCTCTTCGGTCTCGCTGCAGGCGTAGCCGAACATCAGACCCTGGTCGCCAGCCCCCTGCTTGGAGGCGGCGTCCTGATCGGTGTGCGAACGGACCTCGAGCGAGTCGTTGACCCCGCCTGCGATATCGGGCGATTGCGCGCCGATCGCGACGGTGACACCGCACGAGGCGCCGTCGAAGCCGACCCGGGAGCTGGTGTAACCGATTTCGAGGATGCGGTTGCGAACGAGTGTCGCGATATCGGCGTAGGCGCTGGTGGAGATCTCGCCGGCGACGACGACGAGACCGGTGGTGATGAGCGTCTCGACAGCGACTCGAGCGGCCGGGTCGTCGGCTAGGAGGGCGTCGAGGACGGCGTCGGATATGGAGTCGGCGATCTTGTCGGGGTGGCCCTCGGTGACCGACTCGGAAGTGAACAGGCGACTCATGGGTCTCGCCCTTTCTGTGGCGACAAGCCACGCGTGTTTACGATGGCAACAAGCCATCTCCCGCGCCACGCTGGCGCGAGGACTTTAGGAGAGCGGGTCGACGTCGATGCCGGCGAACGGATCGACGAACGCGAACGCCGGATCCGCCTCGGCGGCCGCCCGCTCAATGGCCTCCGCCTCGGGATCGATCTCGGTGTATTCGAGCATCCCGTCGCGCATCTCGCGCAACGCGATCGACAGGGGCTTCTCCTGCGGCGCGGTGCTGACGAGCGGGCCGACGTTCTCCAGGAGCCCCTCGCCGAGTTGCGAGTAGTAGGCGTTGATCTGTCGAGCGCGCTTGGCAGCGAAGATCACCAGACGGTACTTGGAATCGACGTGCGTCAGGAGATCGTCGATCGGCGGGTTGGTGATGCCTTCGGGATTGGTGCTCAAGGTGTACCTCGGAAAATCGGGTGTTGCGGTCACAAGCCCATCAATCTTACCAAAGTCCGCGTAGCGCGCTCGACATCGTCGTTGACGATGACGAAATCAGCCTCGTCCTGCGCCGCGAGCTCCGCCCGGGCCGTTTCGAGACGCCTGGTTACGGCCTCGTTCGCCTCGGTGCCTCGTCCTCGCAACCGTCGTTCGAGCTCCTCCCAGGACGGGGCGGTCAGGAACACCAGCTGAGCGTCGGGGAGGTTTTGTTTGACCTGCCTGGCGCCCTGCAAGTCGATCTCCAACAGCACCGCCTTGCCAGCAGCCAGAGCAGCGTAGACATCGGCCCGTGGCGTGCCGTAACAGGCGGAACCATGCACCTTCGCATGCTCTAGTAAAGCTCCCTCCGCGATCATCGCGTCGAAACGCTCGGGGGTGATGAAGTGGTAGCTCACAGCATCA
>CAMCJC010000314.1 GCA_945875065.1 uncultured Propionibacteriaceae bacterium
AGGAGGTCCCCGAAGGCCTCACCGTCGACACTGAGTTGCGTTGGGTGATCGTCGCCGCCCTGGCCCGCGCCGGCCGGTTCGGTGAGGCGGAGATCGCGGCCGAGCTGGAGCGGGACAACACCAACTCCGGCGCCGAGCACGCCGCCGGCGCGCGCGCGTCAATCCCGACCCCCGAGGCCAAGGCCGTCGCGTGGCAGCTCGCTACCGTCGATGCGAGCGTCCCCAACGAGACGCACCGCAGCATCGCCAGCAGCTTCATCTGCTACGGCCAGGACGAGGTTCTGGCGCCGTACATCGACGCCTACGCCGACCTCCTCGGCAAGGTGTCGCGACGCGAGGACGGCTGGGAAACTCGCGGCTATGCGGCGATCGGCACCGCTCTAAGGTGGCTGTTCCCCAACCCGCTGGCGACCCCCGAGGTCACCGCCCGGTTCCGCCGCTACCTCGCCGAGGGCGAGCCCAGCGAGCAGGTGCGGCGCCTGCTGAGCGAACGCCTCGACGAAGCGGAACGCAACCATCGAGTCCAGGAACGCAGCCGCGTCTGAGGACGAGATGAAGCATCTGCTGGGCGTCGGCGACCTGACCGACGGCGAGATCGGCTCGGTCCTGGAGGGTGCGAAGCGCATGCATCGCCTCCAGGACGAGCGGATAAAGAAACTGCCCGACCTAAAGGGACGCACGGTGGTGAACCTGTTCTTCGAGGACTCCACCAGGACCCGCAGTTCCTTCGAGATCGCGGCCAAGTGGCTGTCGGCGGATGCGATCAACATGTCGGCGCGCGGGTCGTCCGTATCGAAGGGCGAGTCGCTGCGGGACACGTTGCTGACGCTCGACGCGATGGGCGTCGACGCGATCGTGATGCGGCATCCCGGCTCCGGCACGGTCGTTCAGGCCGCGAACTGGGTGCGAGCATCGATGGTCAACGCCGGGGACGGGACCCACGAGCATCCCACGCAGGCACTGCTGGACGCGCACGCGATGCTGCGGCATTTCGAGGCCCGCGGCCTCGGCGACCTGAGCGGCAAGTGTGTGGCCATCACCGGCGACCTGCTGCACTCGCGGGTCGTCCGCTCCAACGTCCTGCTGTTGGGGCGCCTAGGCGCGAAAGTCGTGCTAGTCGCCCCGCCGACGCTGCTGCCGCCGGGGGTGGCGACGTGGGGCGCCGAACTCGCCGGGGATTTGGACGAGGTCATAGCCGATGTTGATGTCGCCATGATGCTGCGGGTACAGCGGGAGCGGATGCAGCACGGCTACTTCCCGTCGGAGCGGGAGTACATCGAAGCGTTCGGGCTGACGGTGGCGCGGTTGGCGAAGCTGAAACCGACGGCCGCGATCGCCCACCCCGGACCGATGAATCGCGGCTTGGAGATCAGCTCGGCCGCGGCGGACGACCCGCGCTCGATCGTCCTCGACCAGGTTTCCGCCGGAGTCGCCGTCCGCATGAGCGTGTTGCATCACCTACTCGCAGGCTAGAAGGGGCCATCATGTCGAAGTACGCCATCGAAGGCGTCACTCTCCCCGACGGGACCGTGACGGATGTGTTCGTCGAGAAAGGTCGCTTCGTCGCGGACCGTCCCATCCGGGCCGAGGTGATCGACGCGGCTGGTCTCCGTGCACTGCCGGGCCTAGTAGATCTCCACACCCATCTGCGCGAGCCCGGCCGGGAGGACGCCGAGACCGTGGCCTCCGGCTCATTGGCCGCGGCGCGCGGAGGGTTCACCGCGGTGTTCGCCATGGCGAACACCCAGCCGGTCACCGACACCGCCGAGATGGCCGAGCACGTCCTGGACCTCGGAGTGGCCGCCGGCCACTGCCAGGTCTTTCCGATCGGCTCGATCACCAAGTCCCTGGCGGGCAAGGAGCTCTCTGAGATGCTTCTGATGCACCGCTCGCGCGCCGGTGTCACCGTGTTTTCGGACGACGGGGCGTGCGTCATGGACGCGGGCTTGATGCGGCGCGCGTTCGAATGGGTGAAGCAGTTCGACGGCGTGCTGGCGCAGCACTCGCAGGACGTCACACTCGCCGGTCCAAGCGCATGCTGTCACGAAAGCGAGTACTCGGGACGGCTCGGGCTGCCTGGCTGGCCGCCGGTCGCCGAGTCGGTGATCATCGCCCGCGACGTCGCGTTGGCCGAGGCCACCGGCTCCCGTCTGCACGTGTGCCACATCTCCACAGCCGAAGGCGTCGATGTCCTCCGATGGGCTAAGAAGCGAGGGGCCCCCGTAACCGCCGAGGCGACGCCTCATCACCTGCTGCTGACCACCGATCTGTTGTCCGGCTACGACACGACGTTCAAGGTCAACCCGCCGCTGCGCACCAACGAGCACGTCGAGGCCGTGCGTGAGGCTCTAGCGGACGGCACTATCGACATCGTCGCCACCGACCACGCCCCCCACGCGCCGCAGGACAAGGATCACGCGTTCGTCGACGCCCGGCCCGGCATGCTCGGCCTGGAGCAGGTCCTCGGCGTCGTCATCGAGACGATGGTGGATTCTGGGCGGCTGACGTGGGAGCAGGTCGCCGACCGCATGAGCCACGCCCCCGCCAAGATAGGCAGGGCCGTCGGGCAAGGCCGGCCAATCGCGGTCGGCGAGCCGGCGAACCTGGTGCTGCTGGACCCGAAGCGCCGCGCCGTCGTCGACAAGGCCGCCTCCGCGTCGCGCAGCCATAACAACCCTTACCACGGGCGTGACCTACCCGATCCGGTCGAGCTGACCATGTGGGCAGGGCGGATCACCCACCGCCGGTGAGCTACCTCGCGCCTGCGAGGATCTTGCCAGCGCGATCGATGACGACGATCTCCACCGCGACCGGTGCTCCGGCCAGCACGGCCAGTGCCTCGTCGCGCGCGGCCGTCGCGATGAGCTGGGGCAGGTCGATGCCCGCCTCACCGGCCAGAGTGACAGCGTGGGCGACGGTCGCCACCTCGCCGATCGCTTCCGCCAGCTCCGGTGAGGCACCCGCGTCCTCGACAAGTTGGCGGAGATGCCCGGGCTGAATGCGGGTGCGGTGGGAGTGGAGGTCGAGGTAGCCGGCGGCCAGCTTTGAGAGCTTGGCCACCCCCCCGACGATCGCTAGGCGCGGGATCGGGTGTTTGCGCAGGTACTTCAGGACCGCCCCGGCGAAGTCCCCCATGTCCAGCAGCTCGATGCCGGGATACAGCTCCTCGGCGACCCGCTCCGAAGTCGACCCAGTGCAGGCGGCCGCGTGCGTCGCGCCGGTGGCCACCGCGACATCAATGCCTCGGTGGATCGACGCGATCCACGCCGAGCACGAGTACGGCACGACCACGCCGGTGGTGCCGAGGACGCTGAGCCCTCCGAGCACGCCGATGCGCGAGTTCCAGGTCTTCTCAGCGATGCGCGCGCCGTCGTCGATGGAGACGGTCACGCACACGTCAGGCCGGATGCCGAGACGTTCGGCGGCCGCAGCGAGGTTGGTGGCGATGTACTCGCGGGGCTTGGGGTTGATGGCCGGTTCCCCGAGCGCCAGCGGCAGGCCCGGTAGGGTCACGGTGCCGACGCCCTCGCCCCCGGCGAAGGCGACGCCGCTGCCCGGTTCCCTCGGCGTCACGACGGCGCGGACGACGGCGCCGTGAGTCACGTCGGGGTCGTCACCGGCGTCCTTTGTCACGG
>CAMCJC010000315.1 GCA_945875065.1 uncultured Propionibacteriaceae bacterium
CGCGGGGGCGATGCGGTCGCGCGCCTCTGCGCCCGTCGCGTCGATCTTCACGCCGAGGACGGAATGCCAATCCTCGAGCCCGATGGCTTTGGTGCCGTCAGGCAGGGCGACCGCCTCAGGCGGGTCGACGGAGCCGGCGACTTGGAAGATGCCGACGATCCGCATTGCCTGCGGCTTCCACCCGACCCGAAGATGCAGTAGGTCGCTGAGCTTGAGACCGGTCTGCTCGGCGAACACGTCGGAGATCATGACCTCGTTGGTGCGAGCGGGAACGTGCCCGGAGGCCATCTCAGTGTTGTAGATCGCCTCGAAGTAGCCGACGTCGGCGCTGGCGAGCTTGAACTTGGTGTCCTTGTCGGTTGCGACCTCGTGGATGCCGATTGGGTTGACGGCCGTCACCCCTGGGATCTCGTGGACCGCCTGCGCGATCTCCGGGGGGAAGTGATGGTCGCGCTGACTGGTGACCAGGACGTCGACGGCGTAGCTTTCCGGAACGCGGGCGTGGGCGGTGGCCTGGCCCGACGCGGAGATTGTCTCGGGCGCGGTCATGAGCGCCGTGCCAATCAACAATGTCGCGACGCTGAGGGTGATGCGCGTCGAGTCGCCAACGGCCTGGCTCGTCGCGACTCGGGCGATCGCGCCCACCGGCTTGACGAGCAGGCCGCCCAGGCGGCGCATGATCGGCTGGCAGATAGCAGGCGCGGCAACGACGGCGCCGCCGACGAGGGCGATCATGCCGGCCACGGCCCAAGCCAGCGGCACGGGTACCGTGACCGGGAGACGGAGAACCACCATTAGCAGGAGACCGACGAGCATGAACCCGACGCCGCTCCACGCCTCGTCCCCAAACCAGCGCGGCGGCTTGCCGCTGCGGCGGTCGGCGACCGGGTAGGTCGCGGCGATCGCCGCAGCGCGCGGATAGGCCCCGAGGAGGGTGCAGATCAGGCCCATGCCGACGGTCGCGAGGAAGTCGAAGATGGTCAGCCCGGGCGAGGGAAGGCCCAGGTCGAGGCCCGCGGAGGCGGCGACGGCGTGGGACAGGAACTGCAGTGCGAACGCGCCGATCCCACCGATGAGCGAGCCGAACAGGCCGACCGCGCCTGCTTCCGCCATCACGGCCAACCAGGTGCTGAACCGGCTAGCGCCCATCGCGCGCAGCTCGGCCATGTTGTCGCGCTGCTTGCGGGCGAGGCGCCCGAAGGCTATGCCTCCGAGCGTGATGGTGGCCAAGACGACGGCGACGCCCGCGAGCAGCAGCGTCACCTGGGCGGTGCTGAGCCTGGGATGGGTCCAATAGTGGTTGGCGCGGTCGATCTCCGCGGCGGTGCGGGCCGAATAACCGTAGGGCGCGAGCTTGGCGATGGCGTCGACGATCCCCCTGGCATCGGCGCCATCGGCCAGGCTCAGGGCGACCCAGTTCCAGCCGTCCTGGCCGTCGAGGAACTCGGCGCGGGCCTGACGCTCGCTGAGCAGGATGATCGAGGAGTCACCGGGGGCAGTGTCTCGCACCTCGACGACGCCGACCACGCGCGCCTTGATGCTGCTCGATTGGTTCTCCGTGACGAGGCGGATGTCTTCGTCGAGGCCGTGGCCGAGGGCCCGCAGCGTTTTGGCGTCGACGGCGACCTCGCCCTCGCCGGTGGGAGCGCGGCCCTCCTTGATGGCTAGCGGGGACGTATCAGAGGTGGGGAAGTAACCGGCGACGGTGGGGGCCAGGGCGGGGATGAAGAACTTGCCGTCGTCCTGCATCGCGACGACACCGAGGCCCAAGATGCCGGGGGACGCAGACTCGACGCCCTCCAGCCCCGAGAACTGGGACGTGAGTGACTCGGTCAGCAGCGCATTTGGGAGCTCCGAGGCACCCTCGGAGGCGAGCCAGTCAGTGGGCTGGATTGCGACCTCGCCGCCGGTCGCGCGGGCGATCGCGATCGCCGTCGAGTTAACCGTCCCGGCCAGGGACAAAATGCTGCCGAACAGCATTGTCATGGCCGCGATCACCGTCACCACCAACGTGGCGCGGCGCTTACGCTCCGGGAACGAGTGCCAGGTCAGCTTCCACATCAGGCGGTCTCGTGAAGTTCGTTTAGTTTCTTGCTAAGGCCCTGTCTGGTCGGGCGGGAGATGTCTCCCGCGAGCTGCCCGTTGTACAGCAGCAGGACACGGTCTGCGCGGGCCGCGACCGTCGGGTCGTGGGTGGCGATCAGGACGGTGCGCTTGAAGCTAGTAACGCACGTGCGGATGAACTCGAGGAGTCCGTCGCCGGGCTGGCTCGCTAGGTTACCGGTGGGCTCGTCGAGGATCACGAGGTCGGGGCGCGGGAGGACCGCGCGCGCCACCGACACGCGCTGCTGGAGCGAAGCCGGCAGCTCACCGGCGGGGGAATCGAGGAGGCTGGTCAGCTCGGCCGCTTTGGCGAGCTTGTCGAACCACTCACCGTCGACGGGACGGCCAGCGATCGACATCGGGAGCTGCAGGTTCTGCCGCACCGACAAGGTGGGTACGATCGTCGGGAAGCGGAACGCGATGCCGACGTGGTTGCGGCGCAGGCGTGTTAGTTGCTTCTCGGTCATGGCGGTGACCTGGTTGTCGCCGATCCATGCGGACCCAGACGTGACGGCCTCCAAACCTGCGAGGCAGTTCACCAGCGGGGTCTTGCCCGACCCGGACGGGCCGAGCAACGCGGTGAGTTGGCCTCGATGGATCTGCAGCGTGACGTCCTTGACCGCTATGACACGTCCGGGGCCGACTGGGTATGACTTCGTCAACTCCAAAGTGCGCGCCGCGACGTCCATGGCTTCACCTCGATTCAGGGAAAGTTCTCTTTCGGAAACCACCGTAGCGGTTGCAAGCGGGGCAGCGGCAACCTTCGTACGGTCGGGTTAGGCGGCCAGATGGCTCACCGTCAGTTTGGCGGGGCATGGCGCGTGTACGGGGTTTCGGTGATGCGGACCAGGGCGTCTCGGATCTGGCGGGCCCGGGCGGAGCCGATGCCCTCGATCTGCTGCAGGTCACGGACGGAGACCACGAACAGTTCCTGGAGCGGGAAATGATCGATCAGCTTCTTGACCATCCCCGCAGGCAGTCGACCCACCGAACACAGCAGCCTGGAGCCGCGTGTCGTCAGTGGGGTTTCCAGGTAGGCATTCGGACCGAAGCCGATGTGTTCGGCCACCAGCGCCGCGCTGAGGAGTTCGTCGGCGGAGAAGTTGCTGAGGGGCTCGAACGTGAACAAGTCCGGGTCGGGCAGGGAGTCGCGGTAGTCGTCTGCTAGCTGCCCGGACAGGCCGTTGAACTCGGTGGCGAGTTCGGCGTGCTGCAGCGCGATGAGGCGACCCTCAACGCCGAGCGCATCGATCAGAAACCGTGTCTCGGCTGACAGGCGCCTTGTCATCTCGACGCGCTGCACCACCTGCACCAGGTCCCGCAGCGTCACCTGGTCGCTGACCTCAATGGCGTTGAACTGGTGGAGGACGTCGTCGAGGCGGTCCACGAACGTCGACAGCGTCGCTAAGGTCTGGTTGGCGCGGCTGATCATCTGGCTGGAGGATTCGACGACGTGATGATGGCCGTCGAGGAACAGCGAGATGCGCGACATCGACGCGGAGACGGTGACTACCGGCACGCCCGCGACCTG
>CAMCJC010000316.1 GCA_945875065.1 uncultured Propionibacteriaceae bacterium
GTGAGGCCGATGAGACAGCGCTACAAGCCCTTGTCAGGTGCGATCCTGCGGGTTTCGCCGCCCGCGAGCTTACCGATCGGCGCGACGCCGGCCTCCCCCCGGCCGTCAAAGCTGTTCAGCTGCTCGGCGACGTCGACGCCGTGACCGCTTTCCTCGACAACGACCCCTTCGCTGGGGCCGAGATACTCGGCCCCAGCCCTGTGAGCGATAATCCCGAACCCCGCGCGAAAGCCCTGCTGCGGACTTCGCTGGACCTAGGACCGGCCCTGGTACGCGCCGTCAAGGCCGCCACCGCCATCCGCTCCGCACGCAAGGAGCCCGGGCGGCTCAGCATTCAAGTAGACCCCATGACCCTGGCCTGAGGAGAACCCATGCGACTCGTCTTTGCCGGTACGCCCGAGGTGGCGCTGCCCTCACTGGAGGCCCTGGCCGCGCGACACGAACTAGCCGCAGTCATCACGCGGCCCGATGCCCCTGCGGGGCGCGGCCGCAGGATGACACCATCGCCCGTTGCCCAGCGCGCGAGCGAGCTGGGGATCGATGTCCTGAAGCCCACGACCCCGAGGGACGGGGACTTTCAGGCTCGTCTGGCGGCGATCGCGCCTGACGCGTGCCCCGTGGTTGCCTACGGTGCGTTGCTGCCGCAAAAGGTGCTGGAGATCCCGCGGCATGGCTGGATCAACCTGCACTTCTCGCTGTTGCCGAGATGGCGTGGCGCTGCCCCGGTGCAGCATGCGGTGATCGCCGGGGATGACGAGATCGGGACGGCCTGCTTCAGGATCGTGCGCGAACTCGACGCGGGCGACATCTACTCCCTTCAAGCGCGACCCATGCCGGAGGCCACGGCCGGGGAGTTGCTGGCCGAGCTCGCCGTCTCCGGGGCCGAACAGCTCGTGACAACCCTGGAAGCGATTGAGGCAGGAGCTGCCCCTACCCCGCAGGCCGGAGAAGCCTCGCTTGCGCCAAAGCTCACGGCGGATGACGCGCGTGTCGAGTTCACTCGAGATGCCACCTCGGTGCGGAACCTTATCCTGGGCTGCTCTCCGGATCCGGGGGCTTGGGCGATGCTCGGCGAGGCGCGTATCAAGATATTTCGTGCCCGAGTCCCGGTTGAGCCACCTAAACTCGCCCCCGGAGAGCTGCATGTCACCAAGCGCCAGGTCTTCGTCGGCTACGGGGCCGGCGCGGTCGAACTGCTTGAGGTCCAAGCCCCCGGAAAGCGCCGCATGGCGGCGATCGACTGGGCCCGCCAGGGCGTTACGGGGCGGTTCGAGTGAGTCCCCGCCGTATCGCCTTCAACGTGCTGCGCCAAGTCAGCGGTGAGGGCGCGTACGCGAACCTCGCCCTGGCTAAGACCCTGGCTGGTGCGGGACTCGACGCGCGCGACGCCGCATTCGTCACTGAACTTGTCGCCGGCACCTGCCGGCAGCTCGGCACCTACGATCTCATCATCGAGGCAGCCGCGAACCGCAAGCTCAGAACGCTGCAGCCGGCGGTCGTCGACCTGCTCCGGCTGCTAGCGCACCAGGCGTTGTCAATGTCTGTCCCGGGCCGGGCCGCAGTCGCCACCACCGTCGAGCTGGCCCGCGCCACGATCGGGCAGCGGGTGACCGGCCTCGTAAACGCCGTCGGCCGCAAGATAGCTGCCAAAGACTTGGAAACCTGGACCGCGGAGCTGGCCGCAGAACAGGACATGCTCGGGCGGCTCGCCATCGGCCATCACCACCCGCGGTGGATCGTCGAAGCCTATGCCCGGCTGCTCCCCGATGAGGAACTCCCGGCGGCCCTGGCCGCGAACAACCTGGCTCCCCGGCCGACCTTGGCGGTGCGACCCGGCCTGGCGGAAGTCTCCGAACTGGCCCCAGCGCTGCCAACCGCCATGTCCCCGTACGGCGCGGTCCTCGACGGCGTGCCTGCCCATGTCGCCGCTGTTCGGGAGGGCCGCGCAGGCGTGCAGGACGAAGGCTCGCAACTCGTTGCGCTCGCTCTCGCCCGGGCCGAGGCTCCAAACGGACCGTGGCTGGAGCTGTGCGCCGGGCCGGGAGGAAAAGCGGCCCTGTTGGCCGGGCTCGCCCGCCAACAGGGCCAGCACCTGGTGGCCAGCGAGATCGCTCCGCACCGCGCGCAACTCGTGGCACAGGCCCTCGCCGCCTACCCCGAAGGTACCGCAACGGTCCTGACGGCCGATGGCCGGGATCGGGACGCTCTGGCTGTCCACGGGCCGTATGCCAAGGTCATGGCGGACGTACCGTGCAGCGGTTTGGGGGCTCTGCGTCGTCGCCCCGAATCCAGGTGGCGTCGCCAACTGACGGACCTGGATGAGTTGCACCCCTTGCAGCGTGACCTCCTGGCATCGGCGCTCGACCTTGCGATGCCCGGCGGCGTCGTCGCGTACGTGACATGCTCCCCACACCCGGACGAAACGCTGGCGATCGTCGATCAAGTTGGGGAGCGAGCCGAACTGCTCTCGGCACCTGATCTTCTGCCGGAAGTCACTGGCGCCGCTATGGGCGACTTGATGCTGCTGTGGCCCCATCGCCACGGTACGGACTCGATGTTCCTCGCCTTGCTGCGCGCTCGCTAAGCTCAGCGCCATGCGCATCACACCGAGCATCCTAAACGCCGATTTCGCAAGCCTCGCCCACGAGATCGAGCGCATCCCATCCGCCGACGCGATCCACATCGACGTCATGGACAACCACTTCGTCCCGAACCTGACGATCGGTCTTCCTGTGGTCGAGGCGATCCGGAAGTCCACCGACAAGATGCTCGACATGCACCTGATGATCGCCGATCCGGATCGCTGGGCCCCGGCCTACGCCGAGGCGGGCGCCGAGTCGGTGACCTTCCACGTGGAGGCCGCCCACGCGCCGATCCGGCTTGCCCGAGAACTGCGCGCACAAGGCGCCCGCGCGTCGATGGCGCTGAAGCCCGCGACCTCGATCGAGCCCTACGTGGATCTCCTCGACGAACTCGACATGGTGCTGTTGATGACGGTCGAGCCTGGCTTTGGCGGCCAAAAGTTCCTGGACCTGGTGCTGCCGAAGATCCGGCGCACTCGTCAGTTGTTGGGGGATCGTCCCATCTGGCTGCAGGTCGACGGCGGCGTCTCCATCGACACGATCGGCCGGTGCGCCGAGGCGGGGGCAGACACTTTCGTCGCGGGCTCAGCCGTCTATAGCAGCCCCGAGCCCGACCAGATGGTGAAGGACCTGCGCGCCAAGGCCGTAGCGGCCTGCCAGCACTGAGTCGCTACTGGCCGTTCTGGTCGCGAAGATACCGCTCAAACTCCGCTGCTAGGGCATCACCGGTGGCGCCCTCGGCGTCGGTAGCATCGCGCGCCTCCTCAAGCTGCCCGATGTACTCGGCGACGTCCGGATCTTCCGAAGACAGCTCGTCAACGGCCCGTCCCCACTCGTTTGCGGCTTCGGTTAAGCCTGAGCTGCCAAGGTCGACGTTGAGCGCCTGTTCGAGCCGCCGCAGCAGCGCTAACTGTCCCATAGGGTTCGGGGGGTTGGACACGTAGTGGGGGATCGAAACCCACATGGATGCGCTCGGCAGTCCCTGGGAGATGAGGGTCTGGTTGACCACCCCCGTGATTCCGGTCAGGCCTTCGTAGGTGAGTT
>CAMCJC010000317.1 GCA_945875065.1 uncultured Propionibacteriaceae bacterium
ATCGATGTCGCGCGGCAGAACCTCGTCGATGACGTCGCGGTCGAGGATCTCCGGGATGAAGTTCGCGCCTAGGCCCTGAATCTTGTGCGGGCCGGGCTGTCCACCGGAGAGCAGCGGTGACTCCGCCGGCTCGACGGCAATCACCTTTGTCTCGGGCTTGCGCTCCTTCAGGAGACGGCCCGCGCCGGAGATGGTGCCTCCCGTGCCGACGCCGGCGACGAAGATGTCGACCCCGCCGTTCGTGTCCGCCCAGATCTCCTCGCCGGTGGTGCGGTAGTGGATTTCGCGGTTCGCGGCGTTGGCGAATTGGCGCGCCAGGATGCCTCCGCGCTCGGCGGCGATCTCCTCGGCCTTCGCGACGGCGCCCTTCATACCCAGCGGGCCGGGGGTCAGCACCAGCTCGGCACCGTAGGCGCGTAGCAATGCGCGACGCTCGACGGACATCGTCTCCGGCATCGCCAGGACCACCTTGTAGCCCTTGGCGGCTCCGACCATGGCCAGCGCGATGCCCGTGTTGCCGGAGGTTCCCTCAACGATCGTGCCGCCGGGTTTCAACTCACCGGAGGCCTCGGCGGCTGCGATGATGGCCGCGCCGATGCGGTCCTTGACCGAGTTGGCAGGGTTGTAGAACTCCAACTTTGCCACGACGGTAGCGTTCTCGCCTGCAATGCGATTGAGCTTGACTAGCGGGGTGCGGCCGATCACGGCCGTGACATCTGAGTAAACGGTCATGACAAGTGCAACGTGCGGCGTCGCCCATTCATTCCCCGCGGTGCGAAACCATCCGCGTCCTTCGAAAGGCTGACTCGCCTCCGCCGGAGCTTGGGGGGTTTCTGGTTTGGGCTGGCAGGACGCGAATGGGAGCCCGCACTCAACCAGGATGGCGATTCGTGCCCGGTGGCGGCGGGTCCTAGACTCGCCCGTATGACTCCCCAGCACGATCTGGTTCTCGTCGTCGACTTCGGCGCTCAGTACGCCCAGCTCATCGCTCGTCGGGTGCGCGAAGCGGCGGTCTATTCTGAAATCATCGGGTCGGATGCCTCCGTGGAGGAGATTCTCGCGAAGCGGCCCTCGGCGATCATCCTGTCCGGTGGGCCCGCATCGGTTTACGCCGAAACCGCACCCCAGATCGACCCCGCGTTGTTCGAGGCCGGCATCCCGGTCTTCGGCATCTGCTATGGCTTCCAGGCGATGGCGCAGGCCCTCGGCGGCGTCGTCGCGAAAACGGGACAGCGCGAGTACGGACGCACGCCACTTTCCATCCAGAACGCCGGCCAGCGATTGGGGACGTTGCCGAACACTCTTAATGTCTGGATGA
The DNA here is from genome assembly GCA_945875065.1 of uncultured Propionibacteriaceae bacterium. Classification (GTDB taxonomy): domain Bacteria; phylum Actinomycetota; class Actinomycetes; order Propionibacteriales; family Propionibacteriaceae; genus Arachnia. Next base: position 1,319 of record CAMCJC010000317.1, read on the forward strand.
GCCACGGCGACTCCGTCTCGCGTGCACCGGAGGGCTTCCAGGTTCTGGCTCGCACGGCTGGCGCTCCCGTCGCCGCCTTCGAGTGCCGCGACCGCAAGCTCGCCGGTGTGCAATGGCACCCGGAGGTGGCGCACACGCAGTGGGGCCAGCAGGTCCTCGAGCACTTCCTCTTCCAGATCGCCGGCCTGACAGCCGACTGGACGCCCGAGAACATGGTGGCTGACGCCATCACGGCGGTCCGGGAACAGGTCGGGGACCGGCGGGTGATCTGCGGCCTGTCCGGCGGCGTTGATTCGGCGGTCGCGGCTGCCCTGGTGCAGCGTGCCATCGGATCGCAGTTGACGTGCGTGTTCGTCGACCACGGGCTGCTGCGGGAAGGGGAGGCCCGGCAGGTTCGGGAGGATTTCGTTGAGATCACCGGCGTCGACTTGGTCGTGGCCGACGAGTCGGAGCGGTTCATCGGTGCGCTCGCCGGCGTCGCCGAGCCCGAGCAGAAGCGCAAGATCATCGGCCGCGAGTTCATTCGCACGTTCGAGGAGGTGTCCTCGAAGCTGGCTGGGGAACGCGGCATTGACTTCCTCGTCCAGGGCACCCTCTACCCTGACGCCGTCGAATCCGGCGGGGGTGTCGGCACGGCCAACATCAAGAGTCACCACAATGTCGGCGGTCTGCCGGACGACCTCCAGTTCACGCTCATTGAGCCGCTGCGCACCATGTTCAAGGATGAGGTGCGGGCCGTCGGGCTGCAGCTCGGACTCCCTGAGTCGTTGGTATGGCGGCATCCATTCCCCGGCCCCGGGCTCGGCGTCCGCATCATCGGCGAGGTCACGTCCGAGCGTCTGGCGGTGCTGCGCCGCGCCGATGCGATCGTCCGCGAGGAGTTGGCCCTGGCCAAGAAGGAGCGCGAGATCTGGCAGTTCCCCGTGGTGCTGCTCGCCGATGTCCGCTCCGTCGGCGTTCAGGGCGACGAACGGACCTACGGGCACCCCATCGTGCTGCGACCCGTCGCATCTGACGACGCGATGACGGCCGACTGGGCGAAGCTACCGTGGGAGCTGTTGGAAAAGATCTCGACGCGCATCACTAATGAGTGTGCCGATGTAAACCGCGTCGTGCTGGATATCACCAGCAAGCCGCCGGCCACGATCGAGTGGGAGTGACCAGGTCCCGCTGCCAAATCCACATTTCCGCGCCCCGTGGCGGGCACGAATCGCCGTTTTGGGTGGACGGGGGTGGGTGCGGCTAGGGCGTTTGCAAGGCTGGTTCACCTAGCCCGGCGATTCGTGCACACCCCCCAGGAGGTGTGGGAGGGGTCTGGTTCTGCCGGTGGTCGGTCCGGAGGGGCCTGGATCTTCGGGCAGTTGCGGGACGGCCTCGACGGTTGGTGCCTTGGTCTTTTGTAGCCTGTTAGGTGTCGTTGAAATGTTGTGGATCGCCCATGTAGAAAAACCGGCAGGCTTATCCAGGAGCCGTCACTTATTCGGCATACTGTTGGGCTCGTGTTGAGGACAGCCCTGAATAACCCTATAAACTTCCCTGGCGATTTCTCTGAGGCATTCCGGTCTTCGACGCCGTGAAGCCCATGAGCTAGGCAGGCGTTCTTGTGAAGACGACTTCGCCGCCGACGCTACCGCTTTCCGGCCCCAGGCCGATGACCCAGTCGGCTCGCGCGACCAGTTCCATGCGGTGCTCGACGGTCACCGCCGTGTTGCCCTCGTCGACCAGCCCGTCAATCCCCACATCCGTCGCGTGCAGGCCGGAGCCACCGCACGCCTCGCAGGACCCTTGGTGCACGTGGGCGAGGAGCTCGTCCTGCGGGCCCTTCCTGGGCCTTGGAGATCTCGCGGTTGAGGTACAGGGGCTTGAAGTGCGGCACGACGGCCTCGTAGTCGATGGTTTCCACGCGCCCGGTGTTGCTGGAACGGATCTGCGCCTTCACGGGATGCGGAGCCTCGTACTTGAGGGCGCACCACTCCTCTTCGGTGAAATCGGGCAGCGGCTGAACAGTCCCCAACCTCCGTGGCCAGTACATCAGCGGAAGTGAACGCTGGTGCCGAACAGTAGAATCATCCCCGGACTGCTCTCCCCGGACCAAGGAGACCTTAATGGACCTCACCTCCAACAAGCGCCCTGAAGACATGGCGCGCATTACCACCCCCGAGCTGGCCGACGCCTTCATCGCCGAGGCCGTCCGGGCCGTGCGCGCCCAGGTCGGCGACGGCAAGGTCCTGCTCGCCCTGTCCGGCGGCGTCGATTCCTCCGTCGTCGCCGCCCTGCTCATCAAGGCGATCGGCAAG
>CAMCJC010000318.1 GCA_945875065.1 uncultured Propionibacteriaceae bacterium
ATCCACGAGCCCAAGCTGAATGGCGCGCACCAAAATCTGAGTGCGCGACTTCAGCCCCAGCTTGTCGCCGATGTGGGACAGATACTGCTTGACAGATCCTTCCGAGATGAACATCTTCGCGGCAATCTGCGCGTTGGTCATGCCTTGGCCGAGCCACAGCAGGAGTTCCTTCTCGCGCGGCGCCAGCGAGTTCGACTCCTCGCTGTTGACGGCGGTCCGAGTGTTGCCCGACAGCAGGTCGGAGACGAGCTCTCGGCGAACCCCGGGCGCCAGCGGCATCTCGCCGTCGCGCGCCTGCTGGATCCCCGTCAGGAGCGCCGCGCCGCCGCTGTCCTTGACCAGATAACCGGCGGCGCCGGCCCGCAGGGCCGGGATAATGTATTCCTGGGTGCCGAAAGTCGTGAGTACCACGACGCAGGCGTCCGGGAAGCGACGGCAGATCTCCCGGGTCGCATCGACCCCGGACATCTCGGGCATCTGTAGGTCCATCAGGACGACATCGGGTAGCAGCGCCTCATAGGACGCGACGGCCTCGCGGCCGTTTCGTGCCTCGCCGACCACCTCGTGGTCCTTGTGGCGGGACAGGAACATTCGATAGGCCTCTCGGACCATGGCGTCGTCGTCGACGACTAGTACGCGGCATGCTTCGCTCATGGGCCCCACTCTAAGAGCTTCTGGCCGATCGTTTCATCCGACGCGCGGCCAAGCGGACGCAATCCAGCCTCCGCCGGTCCCCTCTAATGCGAGCGAGAAAAATTAGGCTAAAAGTTACTGCACTAGAGGAGGAAACCACATATAGCATTCCTTCGGCTCGCAAGTGAGCCACTGACGAAATAGGAGTTACGAACATGAAGCTTCGTGTTGCTGCTGCCGCTCTGGTCCTCGGCGCCGGCCTGTCCCTTAGTGGGGCTACGGGCGCCCTCGCCGCCACCACCGAGGCGGCCTCGACCGGTTCGGCCATCACCTCCGTCAAGGAACCCAAGTACTTCTGGTGCTTCTTCGGGCATAACAAGCTTTGCCCGAGTAAGGGTAGGCTCTACCTCTGACCGTGGCTGGGGGGACGAGGCTGAATACTATGAACCGTGAGTAACTCACCTTTGGAAGGGTCACGGCGGGCCGCCGGCCGGTGGCTGGTCATTGGCCGGCCGCTGCTGGTAGTGCTCCTCGTGGTCCTTTTTGTGATGGTTATCGGCTTCTGGGTGCGCGACCCGCGGCGCCCTCCGCTGGGGTTGCTGGCGCCGTTCGTGGAGTTGTGCGCGTGCGTGTTGATGCTGTGGCGGCCGGTGCACGGGGCGGCCCTGGCCCTGCTCCCGTTCGCGCTGACCGCCTTCGGGGGCGTGTGGGGGACCGAAGGCGTGATCGTCTGGTTTATGCCCGGCGTGTTCGCGGCGGTCGGCAGCCGCCGGCAGTTCATCGCTGTCGAAGCGGTCGTGCTGACGCTGGGCGCCCTGGTGGGGCTGCGAATCGGCGACGTGCCCTATGCGATCGTGGTGTTCCTAGTCACTAGCGGAATAGGTGCCGCGGTTGGCTACGCCATCCGTCTATTGACCCGAGGGCTTCGGCGCGGCGACGAACGGGTCGCCGTCTTGTCGGTAGACCCGAGCGCGATCCGTGGCGCGGAGCGGCTGCGGCTGGCTGACGAGCTTAGAGTCCTCGTCGGGGAAGGCCTGGCCCAGTCCCGGAGCGCCGTGGAGGCGGCCGCCGGGCTGACGGAGGTCATTCCCTTGAAGGCCCGGCTGGAGGTCATCCGGGTCAGCTGCGTCGACGCCGTTACCCGGGTCCGGGCCCTGGTGGGCATGCTCCGGGAAGAAGACGTGGCCGACGGCGGCGACGAGTCCTTGACGGCGCCGGTGGTCTCGCACGCACTCGACGGCGTGGCCGGAAAGCTCCGCGAAGCCGGCGTGGTCGTCTCGTTCAGAGTGGCTCCCGAGATCGACGAACGCAACCTCGTGACGCAGCTGACGCTAACCCGGGTCGTAGAACAGATCTGCCGCGCCGCCGCTGAACTGCGGCCCGAGGCCGTCGCGATCGACATCGCCGGCCACGAGTCCCGCAGCACCCTGATCGTCAACGTCGCCAGGCCGGGCGCCCCGCCGCAGGGCGATCTTGAACTGCTCCGCCTGACCGAGCGGGTCGAGGCGCTGGGCGGGACGTTGCGGGTCGAGCACAGCGGCGATGACTGGGTCCTGCGCCTGGAACTGGGCAACCAACAGCCCCCGAAGCCGTGGCGAACCACCGCTTCGGCCGCGATCGCCGCGTCGCAGTCCTATTGGCGTCGCCACCTCGAGCCGATCTTGGTGACTGCCGTGTGCCTAGGACTGTTCTTCTACAGCGTCGCGTTCAACGTCAGGACTTGGCAGGACCTGTGGGAGCCCGTGGCCTACCTCGCCGCGCTCGTGTTGTACGTGAATCTACCGCTCGGCCTGGTGCTGTCGGTGATCGCGATCGTCGCCTTGGCGGCCGCCGACGAGAGGCACCTGCTGCCAGTCGCGGTGCTGCAGCTGGTGGGGGCGTGGCGACTCGTGCGGATGCGCCACGAGCGGACGCAGATCATCGTGACGGTGATCTGCATCGCGGTCATGCTGCTGCTCTCCCAAACGCTGTTCCCAGCAGGCCAGAGCCTCGAGATGCTGGTGTCGATCGTGGTGCTGACCGTCGGCATGCTCGGGTTCTCGCTGCAGCGCCAATACCTGAGGCTGAGCCGTGAGCAGCGAGCCAGGCAGGAGCAACTGCTGGCTAGCGTGCAGGCCGCGCGAGTCGAGGAGCGCAACCTGCTGGCCCGCGAGCTGCACGACGTCCTTGCGCATCACATCTCCGTGGTGCTCCTGCAATGCATGGCCTACGGTGAGAGCGACGATCCCGCCGAGTTGCAGCTGGCGTTCTCGCGCATCGACAAGGCCCTCGAGGAGGCGGTGCAGGAGCTAGCCCTGCTGACGAGCGTGATGGCCGATGCCGAGGTGGAAGACTCGCCAGCCCTCGTCAGGCCAGTGACGGTCAGCGAACAACTGGAGCAGAACCTCCTCGACGCCGGCTTCCTGCCCGTGATGCGCGTCTCCAAGGAGGCCGACCAGCTGCCGATCATGACGCAGCGCACCCTGACCCGGGTCATGCAGGAGGGCTCGACCAACATCATGCGCTATGGCCAGCCCGGGGCCGCCTGCGTCTTCGAGCTTGAGGTCTGGCCCTCGGAGGTGGTCCTGGAGGTCCGAAACCGGATGCCGCAGCAGAAGCGACACTCCGAGCTGTCGCTCGGCTACGGCCTGACCGGGATCCGGGAGCGCGTCGATCTGTCCGGCGGCGCCTTCAGCGTCGGGCCGCGGGGCGACGAGTGGGTGATCCGTGTCGAGCTGCCACGCAGCGCCTCCGATGCCGAGACCGTCGGTGGGCCCAGCGCCTACACCCGCTGAACGCGGGTATCCTTGGCGGGCATCTCACCGAAGGGAAGAGCCTTGTTCGACACATTGCAGGACCGGCTGGCCGATGTCTTCAAAGGCCTGCGGTCCAAGGGACGCCTCAGCCAGGCGGACATCGACGCCACCACCCGCGAGATTCGCATCGCGCTGTTGGAAGCCGATGTCAACCTCGCGGTCGTCAAGGA
>CAMCJC010000319.1 GCA_945875065.1 uncultured Propionibacteriaceae bacterium
AGACACCATAGGGACACCCCCCTAGCCGCACACACTCCTGTTCACCCAAAACGGCGATTCGTGACCGCACAGGGTGGGTGCCTTGAGTGCAGTGATGGGCGGGCTGTGGTGGAGCTAAGGGGATTCGAACCCCTGGCCTCTTCCATGCCATGGAAGCGCGCTACCAACTGCGCCATAGCCCCTTGTTGCGCCCGCTAACCTACACCCTTCAAAGCTTCGGTGGCAAGCTCAGGCCAAAGCCGCTTGTCGGGGCGTTGTGGGTGACCAGCCAGCCGCGACCTTCGCGCCAGCCCAGGACCGAGTAGCAGGCGTTGCTGGGGATCGACGGGACGACCGCCGGGTCGGTGATCCCCATGAGTTCCCGCACTAGGCACGCGATGACCAGGCCGTGGGTGACCACCAGGACGCTCTGATTCGGGTGCCGGTCGAGGATGTCACGGATTCCCGCGAGGTTGCGCTCGAGCATCTCGGCTTGGGTCTCGCCCGTCGCGGAGCGGCGAAAATCGATGCCGGATGAGTACAGCCGCACGAACTCGGGTAGTTCCCGCTCGACCTCCGCCGTTGTCTTACCGCTCCACGTACCGACGTTCATCTCCTGCAGCCTGGGATCCAGCCCGATGCCCAAACCGTGCCGCGCGGCGACCGCGTCGGCCGTAACGGAGGCGCGCTTGAGGTCGGAGCTGTAGCAGGCGTCAAAGTGCCAGGTAGCGAAGTAGTCGGCGGCCGCCTCGGCTTGCGCGAGGCCGTTGTCGTCGAGGGCGACGTCCGCTTGGCCTTGGAGCCTGCCGCTGGCGTTCCACTCGGTGCGGCCGTGGCGCAGCAGGACAAGCGTGGTGTGGGTCACTCGGCGTCCTCGTCCTGCGGGACCTCTTCGATATCGAGCGGGATCTGAGGGCAGTCCTTCCACAGCCGTTCGAGGTTGTAGAGGCTGCGCTCCTCGGTGTGCTGGATATGGACGACGAAATCGACGTAGTCGAGCAGCACCCAACGGTTCTCCCGATCGCCCTCGCGCCGCACCGGTCGCCTATCAGCCTGCTTGATCAGTTGCTCCTCGACGGCGTCGACGACAGCGCCCACCTGGCGCTCGTTCTTCGCCGAGACGATCAGAAACACGTCGGTGATCGCCAACTGCTCGCTGACGTCGAACGCGACGATGTTGGTGCCGAACTTGTCGGCCGCCGCTTCGGCGGCGATCACGACGTTTCCGACGACGTCCTCAGGAACGGGCAACGAACTCTCCTGTCTCATGGGGGTACAGGCCGCGCTTCGCGATGTACTGCACGATGCCGTCCGGCACCAGGTACCAGATGGGTTCCCCACGCTCGCTACGGGCGCGACAGTCGGTCGACGAGATCGCCAGCGCGGGAACCTCGAGCAAGGTTACCGCCCCGTCGGGAAGATGCGTCAGATCGTCGGGCGTCATCGGCACCCCTGGCCTGGTGACCCCGACGAAGTGCGCGAGCTCGAACAGCTCGTCCGCTCCCCGCCACGTGAGGATCTGCCGTAGCGCGTCGGCGCCGGTGATGAAGAACAGGTCGACGTCCTCCCCCCGTTCCTGCCGCAGATCCCGCAGCGTGTCGACGGTGTAGGTCTCGCCGGGCCGGTCGATGTCAACGCGGCTGACCGAGAACCTCGGGTTCGACGCCGTCGCGATCACTGTCATCAAATACCGGTCCTCGGCCTGCGACACCTTCCGGTGAGCCTTCTGCCACGGCTTGCCGGTGGGCACGAACACCACCTCATCCAGGGAGAACCTGGCGGCCACCTCGCTGGCGGCCACTAGGTGCCCATGATGGATCGGGTCGAACGTGCCCCCCATGACGCCCAGCCGGTAGCGGCGCACCCGCCCCTGCCGCGCCGCAGCCAACTCCGTCGTATTCACCGCCGCTTGTCCCGTCCGCTAGTGACCCCAAGCCACCACCCCCAGGCAGCCAAGCCCAGCATCAGCACAACGATGAGTACACAGAGCATCGGTGCCGCCGCCCCGATGGCCGTCTCCGACAGGTTCATGTCGAGAATGCTAGCGGTTAGTTCCCGGGGTGTGGTCTTGAAGCGACAGCTAGCAGCCGCCTGGAATCAGGCTGGGGCTCCAGGCTCGGAGGGTGATGTATTGAATCTGGTCCTTCGGATTGAAGCCGGGATCATCACGATTGTTGTCCTCAAATACCATTTCCAGGTCACCCGACCGCACCACCCCAGTCGTTTGAGGCCCTACCTCGGTCTCCTTAGATTCGGTTCTCATATCCGGGTGAGCTTTGAGAGCCTTCTCAACGGTGTCCCCGATCTTGACTCCACCATAGGTCACGACCGGAGATTGATAGCCTTCCAGGGGCTCCATCGCAATGATCTCGGCTACTGGATCTGTCGGATTGCGCTGCGCATCGTATTCCTGCAACAGCTGAATACCCTCGTGTCGCAGTTCCGGTGAGGACCAATAGTCTCCCCCGTCTTGACACACGTTGGTGTAGACCATCGCCCCCTTCTCCACCAGATCTGTGGCTCCCAGGTGGTAGGGGCCGAGGCCTTCGAAGGATAGGACCAGCTCGCCGGCGTTCTCGGTCGGGCGGCAGCGGCAGATGTAGATGAACTTGATGACATCAGCCTCGTCGGTAAGAACCCGCCAGTACATGCCCATCTGGTTCGCCGGGTAGACGCGGAGCTTGTCCGCCCCCTCCGTCGACGTTGCGATCGGCTGTCCCAGGAATGCCTCGGCGGCGCTCAGGGCGTCGCCAGGACCAAAGCCGTCGAGCGTGCGACCCGCGGCGTCGGCGCCGACCCCGATCGCGACGAGCTTGCCGTCGCTGAACAACCACTGGCAGTTCAGCCACACCACGACGAACGCGGTCTCGCCGTTCCACTCCTGGCGGGCGCTGCCCTCTAGGGATGGGAAGTCCGGGTGAGCGGCGGCGATGTCGTCCCACGTCGCCCCGACCTGAATACCGGCGACGCCCGACGGGGTGAGCGACGCCGCTGCCGTGGCCTCGTCGAGGGCCGCGACCCCGCGGCTCAGCAGCTGCTTGGCGGTATCGGCGGTGGTGTAGAAGCCGCCGGTGGCTTGGGCGACGCAGCCCATCTCCTCCTGATCGGTGCGCAGGCCGAGAACGGAAATCGACAACCCCGGGTTCGAAGCTTTGAGGTCCTTGGCGACGTCGCACGGCGGCACCGCCTGGCAGGTGTTCTTACCGTCGGTGACGAGCACGATCCGTCCCGGTCGGACGCCCAACTGCGACGCTGCCTCTTTCAACGCCGGGCCGATCGGGGTCCAACCGCCGGCGGCCACGCTGTCGACCTTCGTCTTCAGCCCGGCTGCATCCACCGGCGCCATGGGCGAGAGAACCTCGACGTCTCCGCAGCCCTGTTCGGCGGTCTCCGAGCCCTGCATCTTGGTGCCATAACCCACGAACGCGGCTTCCGTACCGGCAGGCGTAGCCGCGAACATCGCACCAACCGCCTGTTGCGCGGCGGCCATCCGGGTCACTCCCTCAGCCGCGTCGTCGGCCTTCATCGACCCTGAGGCATCGAGTACCACGACCAGCGGCAGCCCCGTCCTACCCTCGGTGCTGGCCGATCCGCTCGGCGAAACAACCGCAGAC
>CAMCJC010000320.1 GCA_945875065.1 uncultured Propionibacteriaceae bacterium
CGCGGCGAATATCATCAAGCTCCCCAACATTTCCGCGTCGGTGCCGCAGCTCAAGGCGGCGATCGCCGAGCTGCAAGCGCAGGGATTCGCCATCCCCGACTACCCGGAGGACCCGACCACCGACGCCGACCGCGACATCCGCGCCCGCTACGACCGCGTCAAGGGGTCGGCCGTGAACCCGGTTCTCCGCGAAGGCAACTCGGATCGTCGCGCGCCCGAGTCGGTCAAGAGCTATGCCAAAGCCAACCCTCACCGGATGGGTCCGTGGAGCCCCGGCTCGAAGACAAGCGTCGCGACGATGACCGCCGGCGACTTCCGTCACAGCGAGCAGTCCGTGGTCCTACCGGCCGACGATGTCCTGACGATTCGTCACGTCGCGGCCGACGGCGCCCAGGCCATCCTCAAGGACGGACTCAAGGTCCTAACCGGGGAGGTCGTCGACGCCGCCGTCATGCGCGCCACCGCCCTTGATGACTTCCTCGCCGAGCAGATCCGCCTCGCCAAGGATCGCGGCGTCCTGTTCTCGGTGCACCTGAAGGCGACGATGATGAAAGTCTCCGACCCGATCATCTTCGGCCACGTCATCCGCGCCTTCTGCGCACCGGTCTTCGATCGCTATGGCGACGACCTTTCGGCCGCCGGGCTCAGCCCCAACGACGGCCTGGGCGCGATCTTCACCGGCCTGGAGACGCTGAACAACGGTGCCGAGATCCGGGCCGCGTTCGATATCGCCCTCGCCGACGGCCCCGCGCTGGCGATGGTCAACTCCGACAAGGGCATCACAAACCTCCATGTCCCGTCCGATGTGATCGTCGATGCTTCGATGCCCGCGATGATCCGCTCCTCCGGACACATGTGGGGCCCCGACGGCACCGAGGCCGACACCCTCGCGGTGCTGCCCGACTCGTCCTACGCCGGCGTCTACCAGGCCGTCATCGACGACTGCATCGCCCACGGCGCTCTCGACCCGGCGACGATGGGCACCGTCCCCAACGTCGGACTGATGGCGCAGAAGGCCGAGGAGTACGGCTCGCACGACAAGACGTTCGAGATCGCCGCCGATGGGCGGGTGGAGGTCGTTGACTCCGCCGGGAACGTGCTGTTGAGCCACGACGTCGCCGCCGGGGACATCTGGCGCGCCTGCCAGACCAAGGACGCCCCGATCCGCGACTGGGTGGGGCTCGCGGTCTCCCGCGCCCGCGCCACCGGCTGGCCCGCGATCTTCTGGCTAGACGCGACCCGCGCCCACGACCGCAACCTCGCGGCGAAGGTCGAGCAGTACCTCAATGGCCACGAGGTTTCCGGCCTCGACATCCGCGTCCTGGACCCCGTCGAGGCGACGAAGGTCTCGCTGGAGCGTATCCGCCGCGGCGAGAACACCATCTCGGTCACCGGCAACGTCCTGCGCGACTACCTCACCGACCTGTTCCCGATCCTGGAGTTGGGCACGTCGGCGAAGATGTTGTCGATCGTCCCGCTGATGGCCGGCGGCGGCCTGTTCGAGACCGGCGCGGGCGGCTCCGCCCCGAAGCACGTGCAGCAGCTGCTCGCCGAGAACTACCTCAGGTGGGACTCCCTCGGCGAGTTCCTGGCGCTCGCCGCGTCGTTGGAACACCTGGCCGTAAGCGACGGCAATCCGCGCGCCGGGCTCCTCGCCGCCGCCCTCGACCGCGCCAACGGCCGCTTCCTGGCCGAGGACAAGTCACCGACCAGGCGGCTCGGCGGGATCGACAACCGGGGGTCGCACTACTGGCTGGCCCGTTTCTGGGCCGAAGAACTCGCCTCGCAGACCGAAGACACGGAACTCGCGGCATCGTTCGCGTCGATCGCGAAGGCCCTAGTCGAGGGCGAGGAGACGATCATCGCCGAGCTCCTAGCGATACAAGGCCGATCGGCTGACATCGGAGGTTACTATCGGCCTGACGTCTTTAAGGCCAGGGCAGTCATGAGGCCCAGCGCGACATTCAACGCCGCGATCGACACCGAACGCTAGTCCGACAAGGACATTAACAACATGCCAGCCCCCTGAGTCCAAATCTCGGGGGGCTTGGCCTTGTTTGGGGTAGCCAACCGGATGACTCAGGACTACTCAATGAGAGCGCTAACGCGCCTCGCGCACATGAAAGGGTGTCCGCACAGCCACCATTTGTGGCTTCCGGAGACAGCGGGGGTAGTGAGTGATACACGTCGTTGGCGCCGCACTGTTCGTGCTGCTCGCCATCATCTTCACCGCTACCGAGATCCGTATTCGACGCCGTGTCCGCCAGTTCCGCCGATTGCAACTCGTCACCTATACCGCATGTTACCTGGGCGCCGCTTGCAATGGGGTGTGCGCGCTTCCGGGAGCGCCCGTCTGGCTTCAGGAGTGGACGCTTCGGGGTAGCCCCGTCGTCGTCGCGCTGCTGACGCTGGCGATCGTCGTCGCCTGGGTCAAGCCGATGCAGCCGCTGCGCGCGATCGGGGGGCGCCGATGACCCCCCTAATGTTCGCCCTCGTCGCCTTCGGCCTGCCCAGCGTGCTGCTGGGTTATGTCCACTGGGTCTGGTACCCCTTTTCGATCCTGTTCGAGTTCCGCCAGCGCTCGGGCGGCGTCCTGTACCGGGGGGTGCGGGTCAGCGTCATCATCCCCGCCTACAACGAGGGCATCACGCTGCACGCATCGGTGCGTTCCATCCTCGACTGCGGCTACCAGAACCTGGAGGTCATCCTCGTCAACGATGGCTCCACCGACGACACCTGGGATGTGATGCAGGCCTTCCGCGACGACTATCGCGTAACCCTCATAAACAAGCCCAACGGCGGCAAGGGTTCAGCCCTGAACACGGGGATTGAAGCGGCCACCGGCGAGGTTTTCCTGTTCGTCGACGCCGACGGGCTATTCACCAAGTCGACGATCCCGCGGCTACTCGCCGGGTTTAGGCACCACAACGTCGGAGCGGTGTGCGGCAACGACCAGCCCATCAACGTCACCGGGCCCTTGACTTGGCTGCTCACGTTGATGACGCACGTCGGCACCGGCCTGACGCGCCGTGGTCTCGCGCTGCTGGGGATCCTGCCGATCGTCTCCGGCAACTCCGGGGCGTTCTTGGCGAGCGTCGTCCGGGAAGTCGGAGGCTTCCGCACCGACACGCTCGGCGAGGACCTGGAACTGACTTGGCGGATTCAGTTCGCCGGCTACGACGTCGAGTTCGCGCCACGGGCACTCGTGCTGGCCGAAGTGCCGTCGACTCTGAGGGGGCTGTGGAAGCAGCGGGTCAGGTGGCAGCGGGGACTGATCCAGACCGCCCGCATCCACCGGCACCGGGCCCGGCGGCTCCCTCGCTCCCGCTTCGACTGGTACCTGCCACTCAACCTGGCCTCGATGCTGGTGGCGCCGGTGCTGCAACTGATCGCGATCGTGCTGCTGGTCATCGCGATCGCAACCGGGCAGTTCGTCGTCGACTCCTGGTTGGCCGGGGTGCTGCTGCTCGGTCTGGAGGTCGCGCTGGGAGCGGCAATCGTCGCGATCATTCTCGACCGCGCGTGGCGAGATCTGCTGCTACTGCTCGTGGTGCCGCTGTGGGTCCCCATGGGCCTGTTCCTATC
>CAMCJC010000321.1 GCA_945875065.1 uncultured Propionibacteriaceae bacterium
CCTGCTCCTGGCGGTGACGAAAAACGACGAAACCGGCTTCTCCTACATCCAACCGCTCCAAGCGGTGGAGGTCGACGAGGAGGTCGGGGCCCAAGCCCCGCAGCAGTAGCGAGCAGGTCGGCCTGGAAAGCTGGGGCGCCCAGCCCCGCCGCCCCAGCCGGCCCCCTTTCCGGGCGCGAATCGCCGTTTTGGGTGAACGGGGTGTGCGTGGCTAGGGGTTTTGTGCGGCTCGTTCACCTGGCCCGGCGATTCGTGCACGACCCCCCGGGGTATCGGGACGGGGTGGCGACGGGGGTCGGGCTTGGCGGAGCGGCTGTGCGGGGAGCCGCCTGGTCTGCCGCCGACGGTCCCGCCGACGCCGTTGGAGACGCAGGCCAAGGTGATGTCGTGCTCGACCATCGGCATCGCGAGCAGGTCGTCGTAGCCGATCGTGTACGAGGCGTCGACCATCCCGGTGACACTGAATCTTGAGCTGTTCATCATGCGTCACCCTGAGTTGCGGCACGTGCGCACGAGGGTGAAGAGAACGGGTCACGTGAACGCGGGTTCGGGACGCTGAAGTACGAGCGGCTGTTCCTCGATGAGATTCCCGACGCGCTAACGCTCGTCGAACGCGCCGAGGACTACCGCGCCGAGTACAACACCGAACGCCCTGACGAGGCCACCGCCTGGAACAGGCCCTCGACGTCCACCTCGGCCTAGCCAGCGCGGCCATACCCACCTTTGAACAAGAAGAAATCCTGTCAATTCTTTGACGCGGGACACCAAATCGGACCAGGACTTCGTGACCAAGCAGCCTCCCAACCCCATCCGCTCCGATATCGCGCTGAGCGGCAGGGTCGCCGTGACGTCGTGGGTCGGACATGAGATCTCCAGGAGCAAGGTCGTCGACGTCGGCCGTATTAGGACATCCGCCCGACCTTCCAGCCGTCGGCCGCCGCGCCTGATCACGGCTTGCTAGCGATGCTGGCCTAGTCGCCCTAGCCGTGCTGTGGACGATGCTCGTCGCGGCCGCGATGTTCGGGATAGGCAAGCTCCTCGACCGGGGGAAGGAGCGAAGAAAAGTCGACGCATCGCACGACGACCCAGGTCAGCTCGAAACGGGCCGTGCGTGACGGCCCCGCGGTTAGCCGAGGGTAACGACTAGCTCGCCGTCGCTGTATCGCGCCCCCACGACCTCCTTCCCGACCTCCGGCAGCGCGATTCGACGGTGTTCGTTGCGGTAGGCGAGCAGCAGGTCGCGTCCGTCCTGCTGGAGGTCGAGGTCGGCCTTGTCGGCCTCCGGAAGCTTGATGTGCAGGCGCATAACGTCGCCGTCGCGCGTCACCTTCAGGACCTGGTCGCGGTAGTTGACGGCCGCCGGGTCGACGTCGCCGTACATCGCCGCGGCCAGGGCGCGCAGCCCGGTCAACCCCTCGATCTCGTGGCTTTGCAGCGGCAGCTTGTGGATCGGCAGGTGCGCGAAGCTCTCCTCAACGATCCGCACCCCCGCCGCCTGGTTCGCGGCCCACGGCGCGAAGTACCCGCCAAGCGCCCCGTCGGGGTAGATGCGGTTGCAGACCACGGCGTCGACGACGAACCCGTACATCGTCAGCCACGTGTGGGCGCGGCGCGTCTCGGCGACGACGATCCGCTCCGGCGTCGTGACCAAGCGCATGGTGGCGTCTTCGGAGTGGAGAAGGTCGCCGAGCTGGGTGAGGCGGTCGAGGAGACCCATGACGTCGTCGAACAGGCGATCCTCGGGCATCGGCACCTTCGTCAGCTTCTCGAACGGCCTCCCAAGCACCTTCACGAGCGCGCGCTTGGTGGGCAGCGCCGTCGCGAACAGCTTGCCGAGCCGCTCCGGGTATTTCAGCAGCGACAGGGTCTCGCCGGTGGGTGCACAGTCGACGACGATGACGTCGTACTCGCCGGAGCGTGCGTGATCCAGGATGCGCAGCAGGGCGAACAGCTCGCCGAGGCCGGGCAGGGTCAGCATCTCCTCGGACGCGAGATCCTTCACACGGTTAGTTGTTAGGACGCGTGCGAGGTAGGCGCGCAGGCGCTCCCAGGCGAGGTCGTTCTCGGCGAGGGTGTCGATCTCCGCCGCCCGCAGACCCGGCGCGACCTCCGTCGGATCGTTCGTCAGCGGCTGGGAGAGGGCATCGCCGAGGGAGTGCGCCGGGTCGGTCGAAAGGACCAGCGTGCGATATCCGGTATCGGCCAGATGCAGGGCGGTGGCGGCGGCGACGGTGGTCTTCCCGACCCCGCCCTTTCCCGTGTAGAGCAGGATGCGCATCGCTCACTCCTCGATGTCGATCCGTCGCGGACCCGACTTCGGCGGCGCGTCCTCGCGCAGGCAGTCGACGATCAGGCCGCGCCACTGCTGGTCGATGCGGCGCAGCCGGCTCCGCTGCGGCTCGGGCACGACGCTGAGGATGGCGTCGCGCAGGTGTAGGCGGGCCTTGATGAGGTGGGTTACGAGGTCGCGGTTCATGATGCTGCCTTCCGGAATTGGACGGTGAGGACGTCGTCGCGGAGCTTTGCGGCGGCGACGTCGTGGGTTCGGAGGGTGACCGGGAGCGGGATGTTGCGCTGGAAGCCGCCGATGCGGACGGCCAGGTCGCTGGCGGTGAGGCTCAGGCGGACATCGCCCGTGGTCGCGCCCGGCAGCGGCAGTTGAAGGTCATAGCCGTCGTCGGCGGTGACGTAGCGCTCGTGGTCGAGTTCGAGGACGTCGAACGCGTCGTCGCCGAGGGCGGTTTCGGCTAGGCGGGCGACGTCGCCCAGGCCGGCAAGGTCGGTGGGGAAGCGCGGCACCCGCGTGATCGGCAGGTGGCCGAACGACGCGTCGATCTCGGCCAGGTGGGTGCGTTGGTGGTCGATCCAGTCGTGGAAGAAGGGGTCGACGTCGTCGGCGGGCAGGACCCCGTTGACGAAGACGTGGTCGACGCTGTAGCCGTACAGGTTGAGGTACAGGTAGTTGCGGCGCGTCTCTTCGATGACCATGCGTTCGGGGAGGGTGACGAGGCGCACCGATGTCGTCGCCGGGTCCTTGAGCAGGTCCTGCGTGGCCTGGAGCTTCTGGTAGAGGCGCTCGATGTCGTTCATCGCGCGGGCGTTTGGCAGTTCGACCTTCCAGATCCCCTTGACCAGGGGTCTTAGCGCGCGGACGGCGATCTTCTCCAGCGGGAAGATGCGTTCCATCCACCACGTCAGCAGCTCGGGCAGCTGGAGGAGGGAAAGGGTCTCGCCGGTGGGGGCGAGGTCGAGGACGATGCGGTCGTAGCGGCCGGAGGTCGCGAGCTGGTGGACGCGCAGCAGGAAGAACAGGGGGTCGAAGCCGGGCAGGTCTACGACCTCCTCGTCGGCTGCACTGACGACCAGCCGTGCGAGGGCCGCGTTCATGTCCGCGAACTCCTGCTGGGCTACGCGCTGCGCGTCGATCTCGGTGATCTCCAGGTTCGGCGCGACCTCCTGCGGGTCGGGCGCGGGCCGGCAGCCGAACAGGTCGGACAGGTTGTGGGCGGCATCCATGCTTGCCAGCAGCGTGCGGCGGCCGCCCCGGGCCGACGCGAGGGCGTGGGCCCCGGCCAGCGATGTC
>CAMCJC010000322.1 GCA_945875065.1 uncultured Propionibacteriaceae bacterium
CAGAGCCCCAGTGCTTCTTCTGCATGCTGACCAGCGGCTGCAGCTGAGATTAGACCTGTCCTTCCCTGAGGCCTCTAATCCATGTAGAGCAATCTAGAGAGCTGGACTCCCCAGCGTGCCGGTGGGTTGCTCCGGGTGTCCCCGCTCATGCGTTCCGTGACCGCTGCGACGAAGAGATCACGCAAGCGGGGCGCACGCTCCCGGTCGGCCCGATCCAGTGCAGTCGATAGCTCCGTGAGGTTCAGGTCCGTGCCATAGGCCGGATTCCCGGGCTGTTGGCGCCAGGATTCCGCGATCGGCCCAGCATAATGGGATTCAAAGCCCATGTCCTTGATGAGCCGACGGGCACGTTCTACGTCCGCAGGGCGATCACCGGACACAGGTAGCGCGATGACACCATCCACCCAATCAGGGCTGCCATCGCCGGCAAGGGAGACGGGACCGATGGTGTTGAACGCCTTTACTATAGGGCGGCCCAGTTGCCCCTGAATCCAATCGCTCTCAACGGTCCCTTCCTCAAGGAAGTCTGCCCCGTCACGCCCGGGGTAATAGTTTGAGGTGTCGATGAGAGTGGCGTCCTCCTCCATGCCCTGCGCCAGCACGCGATACTGGGGCACGGCAGACATTGGGATGGACAGGATGACGACCTGTGCCCCGGCAAAGGCTTCCTCAGGGGTTCCCGCCTGGACGCCGTGCTTTAGCAGATGTTCCGGCACGGTCTCGGGTCCGCGGGAATTGGCGGCTATAACTTCATGGCCGACAGCGGAAAGCTTCTGGATGAGAGTTCCTCCGATGTTACCGGTCCCAATGATACCAATTTTCATGTGCCTCTCCAAAGATCATATCCCACGAAGCAGAGGATGCTTCCGTTTAATCGTCACTATACAAGCTCTTCGTAGTTGGGAGCGTTTCTGATGGGATGTGGTGCCGCATGGGTCTGGGGCGCTGGTGTCGGCGCCGTGGGAGTCTCGCGAAACCCCCGCGCCACGTCGAATCCGCTGCTAGCATCAACTGGACAACCCGCACAGGAGCGGCACACACAGCCTAAGGCGGTTCATTCAGGAGCCGGTCACACAATCCAGGCCACGGAGGATGCCATGCTCGTCGCCATTCACACCACCGTCGCGATCCTACTGATCGTCGCACTCATCATCTGGGTCAAGGTCGATCCTGTGCTGTCCCTGCTGATCGGGTGCCTCTATCTGGGACTCGCCAGCGGGGTCAGCCTGGCAGACACGGTATCCGCGATCACCGGGGGCTTCGGCGACATCATGGCGAAGGTCGGGCTCTTGATCGGGTTCGGCGTGCTCATCGGAGCGCTCCTGCACGAGATGGGGGCCTTCCGCAAACTGGTGCAGGTACTCATCCGGGTCTTCGGGGCGCATCGCATGCCTTACGCGATGACACTCGCCCTGTCCACCATCTTCCCATCGATCTACGTTGACGTGCAGGTGGTGCTCGCCTCGCCCGTGGCCCGTTCCGCCGCCCCGCATCTCGGCAGAGGCGGGCTCGGGCACATGAGTTCGGCGGTTGGTGTGGGCATCTTCTCGGGTTATGTATTCGTCATCCCAGGTCTGGCCGCCATCTCCATCGCGGGACTGTTCGGGATCGAACTGGGCACCTGGCTTGTGTACGGGATCGTGCTGGGGCCGGTGGTCGCCGTCCTCACCACGCTGGGCTACGGCTTCGTGACGCGACTATCGAGATGGTGGGTGCCGGAGAGGGACGAAGAACCCGACGAACTCGCCGCCGAGGCCCTACCCTCCGACACCGATAATTCCCATCCCGATTCCAGCACCAGCCTTGAGCGCATACCCTCCCTCGGCGTCGCAATGCTGCCGATCATCATCCCGCTCCTGCTCATCGCCTTCGCGGCGATCATGAAGGTGCTGAAGCGCTCCAACAACGTCATCGCCTTCCTGGGTAACGCGAATATCGCGCTCTTCCTGGGTCTTCTCATGGCATATGTGCTGGCACGCAGGTGTCTGGGGGCCGACCGCAGCGGCGAGGTGCTGACGGATGGGTTCCGCACCACCGGTGAGATCCTGCTGGTCACCGGTATTGGCGGCTCGCTCGGCGAGGTGATCACGACGACGGGTCTCGGCGACGTACTCGCCGGCCTGTTCAGCGCCGACGAGGGAGCTTCCGTAGCGGTCAGCGTGCTGCTCGCATGGTTTGTCGCCGTGGTGCTGCACGTGGCGGTCGGCTCGGTGTCGGTGGCCGCCATCACCGCGGCCGGCATCATCGCGCCGGTGCTCGGCACCATAAACGTGTCCCCGCTGGCCATCGGTTTCGCCGTGGCCGCCGGATCGCTGTTCGCCGTGCACGTCAACTCTAATTTCTTCTGGATGTTCAAGTCACTCATGAGTCTGACCACGACCGGGGCCTTGAAGTCGCTCACCACCGTGACGGCCATCGCCTCGGTGATCTCCCTGCCTTTGGTGATAGCGCTGGCTTTTATCATCCCGAAATGACTGCGGCCCCCGGCAGGTTGCCGAGAGGCCGGGGCGTTGCCGGCGATCATCCGCGCGGCATCCGTCGGTACGGACACGTGCCCTGTAAGGCTTACCCGCTTAGTTCGCTGTGCAAGCCGCATAGCATTACGTCAGATATTGAGGATTATTCAAGAGTGTCCTCAACACGAGCCCAACGGTGTGATGCCGAATAAGTGACGGCCCCTGGATAGGCCCGTCGGTTTCTCTACATGGGCGATCCACAAACGTTTCAATGACGCCTAACAGGCCGCAGAAGGCCAGGGCGCAAACCGTCGAGGCCGTCCCGTCGCCGCCTGAAGAACCAGGCCCATCCCCGGACCGACCACCGGCAGAACCAGCCCCCCTCCCACACCTCCTGGAAGGTGTGCACGAATCGCCGGGCTAGGTGAACGAGCCCCGCAAAACCCCTAGCCGCACCCACCTTCGCTCACCAAAAATGGCGATTCGTGCCCGACAAGAGGCGGCTGAGCAAGAGCCTTCCAAAGCCTGGCAGCCGGCTTACCCAATGAGCAGCCCGGCTTCCTATTCAGATGGATAGCGCCCCGGCGGGGTTGGATTCTGAACCCTCCACACTGTTACGCGGCAGCCTGCGCAACAAGCCGGCTGGATCGTGTGCACCCGGTAATGCCGATATACGGACTTCCCAGATGTGACAACATGGAGTCCATGGCTACAAGACCTGCTATTCCTGGCGATGAGCGCGTCGTCGCAACCATGCTCGTCGCGTTCAACCGTGAGTTCGAGACGTGCGTGCCTCCGGTCCAGGTGCTGGAGCCTCGCTTCGCGAACCTGCTCTCTCGAGCCGACGTTTTGGTGCTGCTCGCCCTCGACCCTGAACCAGAGGGTTTCGCACTCGCCACTAGCCGCCCTTCCCCCTACTACGACGGACCGATCTACGCACTCGACGAGCTATACATCGCTCCCGACCGACGCGGACGAGGCCTGGGCACCGAACTGATCGAGCACCTCGTGGATGACGCACGAGCGCGCAACATCGGTGAGATTCAGATCACCGTGGATGAGGGAGACGTAGACACCCGACGGTTCTATGAGAAACACGGATTCATCAATCTCCAGGACGACGAA
>CAMCJC010000323.1 GCA_945875065.1 uncultured Propionibacteriaceae bacterium
ATAGAACAACTAATCACCGTTGCACACACCACCTGAAACCGCCAGGGGTTTTGCAAGGCCGGTTCACCTGGCCCGGCGATTCGTGCACACCCTGGGGGTATCGAGAGAAGGTTCGGGGTTGGGCCGTGACGCGCCCCTCCTGCCGGGTCGTGTCCCCTGCCTGGCCGTCCCCTTCTTGTGGGCGCGAATCGCCGTTTTGGGTGAATGGGGGTGCCGGCGACTAGGGGTTTTGCAGCCGTCGTTCACCTGGCCCGGCGATTCGTGCATGCCCCCTGGGGTATAGGTATAGGCATAGGGGCGATGAGGCGAGGGCGACGGCGAGAGACGGCGAGAGATGAGATGCGAGAGGTGACGAGGCGACGGTGAGGTTGTCCGTCAGTAGTCCATGACGACCGATGTCGGATTGGAGTACTCATGGGCGACGTGTTTGGCAGGCGGCGGTATGACCCCGCCGGGCCGATTTTCATCTCGTATCGGCAGAGCGACGGTACTGAGCTCGCGCAGCGTCTCGACCGGTTCCTGCGGGCCGGTGGTTTGGTGCCCTGGCGCGACCTGGTCGACCTGCCGCCCGGCGAGACGGCCCGTCGCGTCCACGAGGCCTTCGACGAGGGCATCTCCGCCGCCGTCCTCCTGGTCACGCCCGAGATCGAGCACAGCAATTTCGTCCCCGAGGAGGAACTCCCGGCCCTGCTGGACTTGGAGCGCGAGCCTCACGACTTCAGCCTTTCTATCCTCAACACCATCCCCGAACAGGACGAGACGGCCTCCAACGACGGCCGGTCGCAAGGAGAAGGCGCGGATGCCGGGCAACCCTCAAACGACGATGCTCTTGCCGCCCACCCGCACGGTGGGCATGGGCGCTCGAAGAAGGCCATCGACGTGCTGGCTCCCGATCGGCTGCTGAAAACCAGCGGCCAGCCGTTGAAGGACCTGAAGCAGTACGGCCTGGAAGAGTTCCGTCAGCTCTACCGCGACCTCCTCCATCGACGCCTGGGAGCCCTGGCCCGTCCCGCCGAGTGGCTGCCGACCGGACTGCCCGCGGAACTCATCGCGTTCATTCAGGCCCACGCCGGCTGGCTGTTCGGCGATTCCGGGATCGGCGACGGCGAGGTCACTATCCAGACGCAGACCCGCCCGGTCCCCGACGCCCGCACGCGCCGTTCCGGTACCACCAGCCTCGGCCGCGGGCACGACCTCGCCATCCGCCTGCGCCAGGACCCGAAGACCGGCATCCCCGCCGACGAGGACTACCGGCACCTGAAGGAGACGCTGCCGATCATGGTCGACGGCCTGTACTCGTACGGCGTTAGCCGTGTCACCCTGACCGGCGGTGGCCACTTCAGCCTCGGCTGGGTGCTCGGCGCGGCGCTGCCCGTCACGCGGCAGGGCGGCCTCCGCATCGTCGACCTGTGTGGGAACGAATGGACCGACACCAGCAGCGATAGTGACCGAAGGACCTTCAACGCGGTCGTCGAGGACAGAGGTAAGGGCGAGAACGGTGTCCGCCGCGTCGCCGTCCTGATCCGCAACAGCAACGAGCAGAATCAGGCGCCCTTCGACGAACTCAAGAACTCCTGCGACGAAAGCTTCGAGATTGTCATTCAGGGCAAGGGTAGTCACATCTACCCGGCGAACGAGGGCGCCCGCCTGGCCGAGCAGATCGCGGACGAGTTGCGCAAACGCGGCGCCGGCAAGGAGCTTCACATCGCCTGGTCGACTGCGACTTCACTCGCGCCCCTGGTCGCGCGTCGCACCAACACCCTCAACTGCGTGCTCTACGAGCTGACCCAGAACCCGTGCGCCAGCGCCCAGCGCTACAAGCGAGTGCTGCGCGTGAGCTCGGGCATCCCGGGCGGCCCGATCCTTGAGGTCTTCGACGACGACGTCTCCGCCGAGCCTCCGACGCGCCTGATCAACCTCACCCCGCACGCGGTGCGGCTGTACCGCGGCGGGGAGGTAATCCGGGAGTGGCCGGCTCCTGAAGACGGCCGCTGGGTGCGCGTCGCGGAGCAGTTGCGCCCCGTGGAACCCGTCCGTGATGACGAAACAACCGTCCCCGTCACGACCGTCACCCCCGGCGGCCTAGTTGATGAGCCGAAGCGGGAGCCCGGGGTTGGCTACATCGTCTCCCGCATTTCGGCGCAGGCCGCCCGTCGCTCCGACTTCTACTTCCCACTCGACGAGGTCCGCGACGCCGACGGCAACATCCTCGGCGTCAAGGGCCTAGGCCAGTTCCCGTCTGGAAAGGAGTCCTGAGGTGCCCAGACGCCATTTCGTGCCGCTGCTGTTCCGCGAGGCACCCCGCCAGAACCACCTGCATGCCGCCATCACGAGGTGGTTCGACTGGGGTGCCGCGACGACCCACGACAGCCACGCCAAGCCGTACACGATCTCGCCGCCGACCGTCGTCGACGACCTAGCCGGTGTTCTCATCACGACCTTCTCCGACGACGCCGACGCCGTGCTGGAGCAGGTCGCGACTAAGCGGCCGTCGCTGGTGCTGGGCCGCCAGGGGGAGGTGCTCGTCGGGGTGCCGCGGGTGCTGCTGGAGCGGTCGTGGGAGCAGATTGCGGCTGCGACTCCGCCCGCCACCGGCACCTGGCGCGTCGACTTCCACACCCCCACCCAGTTCCGCACCGGCAAGCATTTCGGCCTGCTTCCGACCCCGCAGCTCGTCCTGGGAGCCGCCCTCAACGAGTGCGGCCACTACGCCCCCGACGCGCTGCCCAGCAAGTCGGACCGGCCGCTGCACCAGTTGCTCGTCGCCGACGTCGACCTCGCCACCGAGCGGTACAGCTTTGGCGACATCACCTACGTCGGCTTCGTCGGCCACGCGACCTACCGCGCACCGAGCCGGGAGGTCGCGACGGCCGTCGCACCCCTGTTCGCGGCGCTGCCGTTCGTCGGCGCCGGCTCGTACCGGGTGCGGGGCCTCGGGTGCGTCGACGTCGCACCGCTCCAGATAGCCCGACCCAACCATGTTCTTGTCAGGAGAAGCGCATGACTGACTTCGTCAACCCGTACACGTTCGTGCCGTTGCCCCAGAAAGTGATGCGCAGCGAGCCTCTCGGCCACGATCCTGGCCCCGACGACGCGGAGCAGCGCTACGTCGGCACCCTCGAGGTCACCTGGCACCTGCACTCGCCGCTGGCGATCCCCATCGACGAGTGGGGCACCATCGGCGGCGATGTCCGCATCCCCGGCAGCTCCGTCAAGGGCGCGGTCCGCAGCGTCCACGAGGTGCTGTTCGGCGGCTGCCTGCGGCAGGTCGACCTCGGCTACCGCCCCACCTACCGGCAGCTGCCCGACACGGAAGCGCTCGATGGCTGGCAGATGGCGGTGGTTGTAGGCGGCGACGAGGTCCTGCTGTGCGATAAGGAGGACCCGAAGCGGCGGTCCTCGATCGACTCCGAAGCGCTGAGGCAACGTGTCGGCGATCGCGCCAGGACCGGCGACGTCATCGCTGTCCACGCCAACGATGATTGGAAGGTCAAGCCGGAGCGGCGCGTCGCCGAGCAGTTCCAGGTTCTCGACCGACCTGCCGCCCCCAGCGGATACGAGAACCTGCA
>CAMCJC010000324.1 GCA_945875065.1 uncultured Propionibacteriaceae bacterium
GGCCGCCAGACGACTCGACCGCGCCTCGCAGCTCGCGATGGCAGCCGGTCTCGAGGCATGGGCCGACGCCGGCCTCGGCCTCGGAGGCGATAACCCAGTTGATCCAGAGCGCCTCGCCGTTTGCGTCGGAAGCGGTATCGGAGGCCTTCACTCTCTCCTCGACAACTGGGACGTCCAGAAGGATCGCGGTCCTCGTCGCGTCTCGCCATTCACTATTCCGATGCTGATGGCGAACGCCCCCGCAGCGAACCTCGGGTTGAAGTTCGGCGCCGCCGCGGCCGTGCACGCCCCCGTCAGCGCCTGCGCCTCCTCGAACGAGGCTATTTCTCTCGGGCTCGACCAGATCCGTTTGGGCCGCTGCGACATCGCGGTGGTCGGCGGAACCGAGGGCGTCATCCACCCTCTGCCCCTCAACGCCTTCGCGCAAATGCAAGCCCTTTCCCGCCGCAATGACGATCCGGAGCACGCCTCCCGCCCCTGGGACGTCGACCGCGACGGATTCGTGCTCGGCGAAGGTGCCTGCATCATCGTGATTGAGGCCCTGGAGCATGCGAAGGCTCGTGGCGCCCGCATCTACGGCACACTCGCCGGCGCCGGAATCTCCAACGACAACCACGACATCGTACAGCCTGAGCCTACGGGGCGCGGCCAGCGCACAGCGATGGTAAAGGCGCTCGAGGCTTCTAGCGTGGCCGCTCGCGACGTTGTCCATGTCAATGCGCACGGCACCTCGACCCCCAGTGGCGATGTCACCGAGGCGCATTCGATTGCCGCTGCTCTCGGTAAGGCCACGGATCGCTGCGTCGTTACGTCGACGAAGTCGATGACTGGTCACCTGCTGGGCGGCGCCGGGGCGCTCGAGACGTTTGCCACCGTCATGGCCCTGAAGTCCCGAACCGTCCCACCGACGATCAACATCGAAAACATCGAGCCCAACTTGCCGGTGGACATCGCCGTCAACGAACCCCGCGAACTTCCGGCCGGCGATCTCGCGGCCGTCAACAACTCCTTCGGCTTCGGCGGCCACAACGTGGCCGTCGTAATCACCAACGCCAACGCCACAAGCTAGTCGGCAACGATGAAGGGCCCCGCCACCGGCGGGGCCCTTCATCGTTAGATCACCTGGTGCAGCCAGCGCACTGGCGCATCTTCGCCGCCATAACGGAACTCCTCGAGTTCCTCATCCCAGGCGGTGCCGATGAGCCGGTCGAGTTCGTCGCGTAGGAGGCGTGCGTCGCCGTCGACTCGGTCCATGGCGGCCCGGATCCGGTCCTCCGAGACCAGCACGTCGCCGTGGAGGCTGACCGTAGCGGCGAAGCGGCCGAGTGCGGGCGTGTAGCAATAGCGTCGCCCTTCGATGCCAGCGGCGGCCTCCTCGGTCACTTCATATCGAATCCGCGCGAACTGGGCGAACGCGGATGCCAACGCTGCCCCGGTGCCCGCCGGTCCCGTCCATGAGACCTCGGTGCGCCGGGTTCCGCGCTGTGCTGGCTGATCAGTCCACTGCCATGCAAGGCCTGGGCCGAGCATGTCAGCGGCAGCCCACTCGAGGTGGGCGCACAGCGCTTTAGGCGCGGAGTGGATAAAGATCATCCCTCGCGCCTGGGGCAGGCTGGAAGCAGCCTTGATCGCGTTCATTTGTCCTCCTGTGATCTCAGCCGGATTGCCTTCCCCAGCGATCGGCTCAGCCCCACAGGACGCTGCCTATTTTGCTACAGGAGGGGGCGCGACACAATAGGGCTCTGGCGTGCCGATTCGCCTTGGGGTAAGACTTGGGCTTATGCAGCGCATGTCCATCGATGAAGTTCTGCTTAGCGACGACCACATCAGTCAGGTCCGGGTGACCAGGGAGGCGGTCTTCTGGCTCGCGTCCATAGCGGCCGAGGACGGCCGCACTACGATCCGGTGCTTCGACGGTTCGGACGTAATCGATCTCACGCCGGAGGCCAATGTGCGCAGTCGGGTGCACGAATACGGCGGCGGTGCCTACGCGGTCGCCGAGGGAGCCGTCGCGTGGGTCGATGACTACAACGCTCAGGTCTGGCTGCTGGAGGATGGCAACCGCCTCGCCCTGACTGAGGCGGGTTCTCAGTTCCGGTATGCCGGTCTGTATCTGGTTCCCGAACGACGCTGCCTCATCGCCGTTCGCGAGGATCTGGAGGCCACGCCGGAGCCTCGCAGTGAACTGGTGGCTCTCGCATTCGACGAACAGGGCCCCGGACGAGTGCTGGTCACTGGAGCGGACTTCTATGCCGGCCCAACCGTGCACGACGGCCAGCTTGCGTGGTTCCAGTGGCTGCATCCGAACATGAGCTGGGATGCAGCAGAGGTGCTGACCTGCCCGTTGGATGCCCCGCACGAGATCACCTGCGTTGCCGCTAGCCCCGGGGTCAGCGCGCAGCATCCCATTTGGCTTGGCGACGGGGCCCTCGCTTGGGTGTCGGACGAAACTGGTTTCTGGAACTGGCAGGTGCTGTCCGGCGACTACAGGTACCAGTGGCGGGTGCCGCGGGACTGCAGCGTTCCCGCGTGGGTGCTCGATGCCCCGCCGGCATGCGCAGTTGGTGACGACCTCCTCGCCACCGTCGAACTCACATCCGGGCGTGGAGCTCTAGCCTTGGTGCGCCCCAGCAGCGGCGGGGTGACGTACCCGCTGCCCGGCACCGCCATGATCGAGTCGGTCGCATCGCGAGATCAGGACCTGTTCGTCATCGCGGAGTGGCCCGACCGTGCCCCGAGCCTGGTACACATCTCTCCCACCGGAGCCCGACACGAGATTGTCTCGTCCAACCGCCAGTTGGATGTCTCTGTCGGGGTTTGTCGCTGGGCCGACGGCCCGGCAGGGCCGGTCCAGTCTTGGTTCTATCCGGTTCCGGGTGCCGTTGAGCCGATGCCAATGCTTGTGATGACGCATGGCGGGCCAACGTCCGCCAGTTATCCCGGCTACGACAAACTCATTCAGTTCTGGGCCTCTCGCGGCCTCGCGGTACTCGACGTCAACTACTCCGGTTCGACAGGTTTCGGGCGCGCGTACCGCGATCGACTGCGCGGCGCGTGGGGCGTCCTGGATGTGGCCGACGTCGCGGCCGCAGTTCAGGAGGTTTGCTCGGCCGGCCTCGCCGATCCCGGGCGCGTCGCGATCACCGGCGGCTCGGCGGGCGGATACACGACGCTACAAGCCCTGGTAACCACCGATGTCTTCGCCGCCGGCATCAGTCGCTACGGCATCGGCGACATGGCGGCCCTAGCCACCGACACGCACAAGCTGGAGTCCCGCTACACCTTCTCGCTCGTTGGGCCGTGGCCGGAGGCCGAGCAGATCTACCGCGACCGCTCCCCCATTCACCATTTGGAGACGCTGACGACTCCGATGCTGATCTTGCAAGGGACCGAAGACAAAGTGGTCCCGCCCGACCAAGCGAAAGCCATGGCTGATGCGGTGCGCACCAAGGGTTTGCCAGTCGCTCTGGTGCTGTTCGACGGCGAGGGCCACGGGTTCCGTTCCCTGGCTGCGCGCCGGGGTCGGTTGGAGGCGGACGTC
>CAMCJC010000325.1 GCA_945875065.1 uncultured Propionibacteriaceae bacterium
TCGAGGCTCCGAAGGCAGCGAGTAGGCGGGTCAGGTCGGGTGGGGCGGTGGGCAGGTGGGCGACCAGGGCGACGATGTAGCTGACCGCCAAACCGAGGAGGTCGGCGGCTAAAGCGATGAGGGCTGCTAGGGCGGTGGTCGTAGCGAACTTGGCGCGCACGATCTCCCAGCGGCTGGGGCCGTGGATGAGCCGGGCGGGCCAAGTGCCCCAGCCGAACTCGGCGCCGCCGGCGCAGGCTCCGAGGGCGAGGAAGACGCCGCCGAAGGTTGGGTAGACGCCGAGGATCGTGCCGAGTGCGCGGCCGGGCCCGAGCTCGGCGACGAGGAGGTCGCGGGCGTCGCCGGGGGTCATCGTCGCCGCGACGATCAACGGTACGCCGTACCCGAGGGCCGCGACGATGAACGCCCAGGTGGCCCCGAAGGCGTGGGCGAGGGGGCGCCGGGTGAGGACGAAGGTCTCGGAGCGCAGGGCGTTCATCAGATGAGCCTCTCGCGCGATCGGTCGTGGAATAAGACTCTGGCCAGGCCGTCACCGGCGAGTTCCGTGGCGGCGACGTCGACGCTGAGGCGGCCGGCCTCCAGGATGACGATGCGGGGCGCGATGAGCTCGAGATCGCGCAGACGGTGGGCGGTGACGACTACGGTGCAGCCGCCGTGGGCGAGTTCGGCGATAAGGTCGCGGAAATCACGGGTGCCGGGAGCATCGAGGCCGACCATGGGCTCGTCGAGGAGGATCAACTCGGGATCGCCGAGGAGGGCCGCGGCGAGGCCGAGGCGCTGCCGATCAGCGACGGGATAGGCGCGGACTTTACGACGCGCGACCGCGGCGAGGCCGACGAGGGCGAGGCAGTGTCGCACCTCCTGGTGTGGCAGGCCCTTGGCGAGGGCGATGGCGCGGAGGTTGTCGTAGCCGCTGAGGCCGGGGATGAACGCCGGCGCGCCGATGCTAGCGCCGATCCGGGCGAGGGTCTCCGGATCTCCGGGGCGCCCGCCTAACACCCTAGCTTCGCCCGATGTGGGTTTGGCTAGGCCGAGGAGCACCTTGAGGAGGGTGGTCTTGCCGGAGCCGTGGGCGCCGAGGATGCCGACGACCTCGCCGCGCCCTGCCGCGAGCGTCAATTCCTGCAGGCCGACGGCGTCGTGATAGTCGACTGTGACGCTTGTGAGGGTAAATATGCCGCCCGGGAACCGGGCGAAGGCCGCCAGCATCGTTGTCCCTTTCGCCGTCGAATCCCGCCCGCAGGTCGCGAGGCGGTGATTCTGAGGCTAGAAAGGAATCGGTATCACTTGCAATGGAAAATCAACTTGCAAGGACTGGCAGTTGCGAATTCGGTGACCTTGGATTCAGCTGGGTTCCCATCGGGAGGCGCACGCGGGCGACCCAGCGTTCGCCATAGGGACGGAAGTCGCACTCCCCGGCTAGCAGGCGGATGCGTTCCTTGACGCCGAGAAGGCCGGTGCCGGCCTTGGCGCGGCGAGCCTCGACCGGCCCGATGTCGTTTTCTACATGGACGATCGCATCGCCGTCTTGCAGCGCGACGCTGACGACGCACGGCCCCGGGGCGCCGTGCCACAGGACATTGCTGGTCAGCTCCTCGACGGTGCGGGCGAGCGCGTGCTCGCGCGCCGGATCGAAGCGCTTCGCGCCGAGCGCGTATCGCGCCTGAACCTCGAAGCCGGCTGCTTGCAGCGCGGCCAGGGACTTCTTCCAGGTGTATCCAAGGGTGATAGTCGCGGGCAGCCCGAGCGTGGTGAAGCGGTCGTCCATGCTGTGCAGGGTGCCGAGCGCGGTGCGCAACTCGGTGGCTGCGCGCCGCGACAGGGCGAGGACGTCCTCGAGATCCTCGCGGAGCCCGTCGGGAACCCAGTGGTCCCACAGGGCGTCTTCTAGACGCATCATTACCAGCGACTGGGTCTGAGCGACGCTGTCATGCAGCTCGCTGGCCATGATCACCCGGACCGCTTGGAGCTCCTCCGCATGCTCCGCCCGCTCCGCCTCCAGCCGCAGCTGCCGGCGCCGCGAAGCAGAACCGATGGCGATGGCAGCCACTAATGGACCCAACACCGACACTGCGTCGTACTGGTCGATATAGCCCATCTGACGCCAGGCCATCCCAAACATCATGATGGGGGTGATGATCGCAACCCACCGACGTCCTGGGAGGGCCTCTCGATAGCAGAGACCTACGAGGATAAAAACCGCATAGAATACCGGTGAGGCAGCCACCTCCGTAAGGAAGTATGGAAGGCATGCCAGGGCAACTATTCCTAGACCGGCCACCGGGTGTGACCTGAATAGAAACACAGCCAGCAGCACCAAAGCACCCAGAACGTATTCCTTCACTCCGAGCGAGTCGAAGGCGACGATAGGAGCAATGCAGAACAAACCTGCTGCCAGTACTCTCTCTGAGGTTATCCAGCGGTTTGACGGAAACCTCGATACAAGGGTCCTAGCGCTACGCATGCGCGGGTCCGGGATGCGTCAGAAGCAGATTCGGAAGCAGCGACAGTTCCAAAAACCGGCAAGCTTGGCCTGCTGCGGCTCCGGCTCCACTGTCTGTGCGGAAGCGGTATTGGCACCGCTGAAGAGCAGTGCGGCGGCGGCCAGCCCGATTGCGGCCTTCTTGAACTTGGACATGTGAACTCCCTTCACTTCGACGGCTACCACGTCTGAGCAACCAGGGTCCACGTTCGTCGCTTCACACAGGGGGAACAAGTTACAGAAAGTTAGTTGCGATTCACTTTAGGCAGCGCGAGTGGTGTTCGTGACAAGGTGCCTTGCCGGGCAGGTGGATTCCTGATGGGCCCGGCCGTCAGGGGCCCGAGGGTTCGGCTCTCGGAGGCCAGGGGCGGCGCGGAGCCGGCCCGGGGCTGGCAGGCGGTCGCTGCTGGTCCTCCGATACCCCCCAGCGCTACCACTCGCATTATGTAAGTGTTGGCGGGTTATCGTGCATGTTTTCGCGCTCCCCTTCCACTAGGCCCGTGTCCGGGGCACCCATGCGCAGCGCCAGGAGTTCAGTATCGACCGAGCTGGGAGCCGGTCTTCGCCGCTACCCCCGGCTCGCTCAACACGCACGTCACTCGGCGCGGTCCTGCGGTGGGACGTAGAACGACTCCCGCGGGATCTCACGCCCGGTCGGGGTATCCATGATCCGCAGGCCCAGCTCGTCGCGGACCAGTTGCAGGTCGGCCCCCACGGGCATGTCCCAGATCCCGATCAGCAGCGGCTCGATGTTGCACACCTCGTTGAAGTCCACGATCTGCCAGTTCGAATTATCCTTCAGATAGTCCGACGTATCGATGTGGCTCATGATCCGCCACCCGTTATCCACGGGGATGGCCGACTTTTCACGGACCATCCAACGAACCAGTCCCTTACCCTCCAGGACGTTTTTCGTCACCAGACAGGTACCAGCTGCGGGGATGAACTCAATCATCCTTCACCTTCCTTCCTCAAAGGTGGGCCGAGGAGACGGCCCATTCTCAATATACTCACACATCCGACGATACAACACCGGAAGAGGCTTCTTCAT
>CAMCJC010000326.1 GCA_945875065.1 uncultured Propionibacteriaceae bacterium
ACCAGGACCCAACCCGGACGAAAACTAACCAAGCCCGAAGAAGACCATAACCAACACATCAACCACATCCGTTGGCCCATCGAACGGGCTATCGCGCACCTTAAAACCTGGCGCATCCTCAGCACCATCTACCGCCGCCCATACTCAACATTCCAAACCACAATCAACGCCATCACAGGAATCATCTTTGGGATTCTGTGAATAAGCCTCACCGTGATCGGTAAGACGGCAAACATGAAGCTGCGTCTCGAGGATTCACCTGACTAACCGGGCCGACACAGTTTCAGTCGTTCACTGGTTCCTTGGCTAGGGTGTGACGAGCTACTCTCGGGAAGGCCAAGGACACAGCCACACCGAGGACACAGACTCCAGCAAAGGCTATAAAAACCGCGCCGGCTCCACTGCGAAAACCCATTCCCTGTGGGATTTGGACAAGAAGCCATGATCCGACCAAGGGGGCAGTGATCGCACCGAGGCGCCCCACACCCAAGGTGCGCCCCAGGCTGGCTGCCCGACTCTGCATGGGTACAACCTCGGCAACGATTGCGTTGACGAGATTCTGTGTCGTCGGGGCGACAACGCCGAGAATAGTGACGACCACCATGAGTCCTACCCCCGAGACGAGGCCACTGGGTATGGCGAGCAGCATCACAGCACAAACAATTCCAGCGCAGCCCAGGGTCTTCAAGGACCCGAGACGTGTTGCCACGAACCCGGTGACCACAGAACCGATGACGCCACCTGCATTGAGCACGAGTGTCAGCTGCAGGGCATCTTCAAGGGGAACCCGTAGTTCGGTCATCAACTTGGGCAGCCATGTAACGAGCCCATAGAAGGTGAGGAGGAAGCAGAAAGTGGCGAGGCACCCGATGGCTACGACGGATCGGAATGGCCGAGGCACCAGTTGACCTTGGCGCGGCACTGGCGCCTCGTCGCCGTGGACGGCCACCCGCTTGGCTAATAACGGCACGAAGGGAAGTAACAAAACGCTGAGCAGAGCGCCCACCCCGAACAACCCGCGCCACCCCAGCGTCCCCACTCCGAGGTACGTGAAGATGCTGGCCGCGATTCCCCCCAGCGGAATGCCAGCCATGACCGCCGAGATGGCCAGCGGCCCCGATCTCGACGTGGTGCTCTGCCTGGTCATGGCCATGCAGGCGGGCATGACAGCGCCCAACCCCCATCCCGCCATCAGTCTTAAGAAACCTAGCATCCAGGGATGGTGGGCCAGCGCGGCACCCGCCATAACCACCGAAAAACACCCGATACCGACGGCCAGCATGCCCTTGACCCCGAGGCGCCGCACCAGCGGGCCCACGCTGAGCCCTCCCAACAGCATGCCGACGAATACGGCTGAGCCGATCACACCGGCCGCCGAAACAGTGAGACCCATATCTGAGTCCTTGAGCATGATCGGGAGGGTGTTGCCGTAGATCACGAGGTCATATCCCTCAACAACCATCACGGTCGCAGCCAGCAACACCGCGACCCAGTCAACCTCTCGGGCCCTAGCACCCATCACACAGCCTCCCCCAACGGGCTGAGCACCCGCCTACTCAGCAACATTCATCAATAAGGTTAGCCTAACCTAATATTACCGACGCCCCGGTCCTTGACGCCAGTAAGGCACTCCTAGGGACCGACATCCACACAGCGACACTCCTTGTCAGAGGCAGATACGAGGCTTCCGCGCAACCTTCCTGACACGCTCGGACCTATCACCTACACCACGTGCATTCGAGCACGTCGATCGGCTTGCAAGACCTCGCGGTCGTCACACTCACCTCCACGCGGATCGCATCAAGCTCCCCGAAGGACCCAGTCGACCTTCCAACGATTTCCCCACACCCAGTTCCCCCGGCCCCTGGGGTCAACTCGGCAACCTCGGCTTCCAACCACCACCCCAAGACCTACCATCCACCGCCCGATCGGCAGCTCGCCGGCCTTCCCTTGGCGAGCAGCATCGCACAGCCCTATGCCACTGCCACCGCCACAAAAGTACTTACAACACATCGCAGCAACGGAAGACACACGGACGGCATCCTGCCCACGAACGCCCGCAAGGCGGATATTTTACACACGAATCGAACAGAAGTTCGACACGATGTCCTCATAACAATTGCTCAACTTGTCTTGACAAAGTAGACCCCGATCTAACAAAATCACAACGTCGCGGGGAGGCGACGACACAACACAAGGAAGTGAGAACCACATGAAGCGTGCAGCGAAGCTCACAGCACTGCTCTTCGGGGCGGCCCTTGCCTTGACCGCGTGCGGCAGCACCGCCGACAGCGGCTCCGGGTCCGGCAGCGGCTCGGCGGCGCCGGCGGCTGTCAAGACCGAGGACTACAAGGCTTCGGAGGTCGTGAAGCCGAAGGATGGCAAGACGTACACGATCGGCGTCTCGTTCCCGGTGCTCGACCAGTTCCTGCAGACCGTCGCGGATTCGATTACGGCTCGGGCTGCTGAGGCTGGCGTGACCGTCAACATCGTCTCGGCCGAGGAGAAGGTGGAGAACCAGCTCAACCAGATCGAGACGTTCATCTCGGGCGGCGTTGACGCCCTGATCGTCCTCCCGCAGGACACCGACACCACCGACCAGATCACGCAGAAGGCTCAGGCCGCGAAGATCCCGCTGGTCTACGTGAACCGCCGCCCGAGTAACCTGCCCGCCGGCGTGCCCTACGTCGGTTCCGACTCCCTGATCGCCGGCAAGCTCGAGATGACCGAGCTGGCCAAGCTCGCGGGCGACAAGGGCAACGTCTTCATCCTGCAGGGTGATCCCACCCAGGAGGCCGCGCAGCTCCGCACCAAGGGCTGCGAGGAGATCGCCAAGGAGAAGAATATGAAGGTCATCGCGACCCAGCCCGGCCTGTGGCAGCGTGACAAGGGCCTGGCGATCACCGAGACGTGGATTCAGGGCGCGGATGAGGTCAACATCATCTGCTCCAACAACGACGAGATGGCCCTCGGTGCGATCCAGGCATTCGAGAACGCCGGAAAGCTGGACCAGGTCCTCATCGGCGGCGTCGACGCCACCCCGGCCGCCCTCGAGGCCATGAAGGCCGGCAAGCTTGAGGTCACCGTCTTCCAGGACGCCAAGGGCCAGGGCCAGGCCGGCGTCGACACGGCCATCCGCCTGGCCAACGGCGAGACCGACATCCCCGGTGTCATCAACGTGCCGTACCAGCTGGTCACCCCAGAGAACATGGCCGACTTCGAGCAGAAGTGAGCTAGCGGACAGGCCGGGCGACCCATCGCCCGGCCTTCCACTCTCGGCAAGGAGCACAGCGTGCAAGAGACCATCCTGCGGATGGAGAACATCCGCAAAACCTTCCCCGGCGTCGTCGCGCTAGACGACGTCAACCTTGAGGTGCGAAGCGGCACCGTCCACGCCCTGATGGGTGAGAACGGCGCCGGCAAGTCCACCCTCATGAAGTGCTTGATCGGCATGTACCAGGCCGACTCCGGCACCATCGACTTCGCTGGCGAGGTCGTGAACTTCAAGACCACCAAGGACGGCCTGGAG
>CAMCJC010000327.1 GCA_945875065.1 uncultured Propionibacteriaceae bacterium
GCTGAGGCCGGCCTGCCCGGCCGCTCCGATCCGCTCCAGCACCCCGTCGGTGGTATAGCCGATCTCAAGGAGGTGCTCGCGCAAGCTGCCAGTCATGCGCCAACTGTGCCATCGCTCTTCCCTTCCCGCCCGCAGGACGGGCTGCTTGCTTGCAACATGTTCCTCGCTCAGCCGGTGCCGGCGGTGGCGGCCCGCTCAACGGCAAGACCTCGGACTCCGAGGCCGGCCACATCCAGCCGCACGGTCACCTCGACGACGAAACTGCGCCGCTGCCCTTCAATGCGACACCCCGCGACCCGGGCACCGTGCTCTTCGGCCGATAAGTCAGCGGCCTTGCAGCCCGGCCCGCCCTTGGCGATGTCGGAGGCCGCTGCCAGAGCGGCGAGGTCAGCAATGCCCTGGGCCCGGGTGATGGACCCGAGCCAGAGCACCAGCACGACGACTCCTGCCGCCACCGCCACCAATGCCAGGCACACCCCGGCCGTCACGACGGTGCCGACGCCCCGTTCGCCCCCGGCGGCGCGTCGCGCTACCGCCCGCGGCTCGCCGTGGGCGAGCAGGTCGCGTAGGGCACGCCTCAGCCCACCCCGCACGGCCCGCCGGGCTCGGCCGTGGCGGCTCATGGCCCTGCCCCCGGTTCCCACTTGGCCCGGGACGACCCGCTGAGCGGGATCCTTCCCAGGCCGGGCACCGGAACGGCCGCTGCAACCGTCACGGCGACGCCATCGTGGTCTCGCACAACCTTCACCTCGGAGCCCTTGGGCGCCTGCTCCTCGATGCGCTTGGCAACAGTCTGATCGCCGCGGGCGAGATGACGGGCGATGTCGGTGCTGGTGCGTTGCAGCCCGGCCTGGGTCACTCCCAGCAGGACGATGCCGACCAGGGTGCACAACAGCGTCGCTATGGTCACGAAACCGATGGCCAACTCCACGCTGACCATGCCTCGCTGCCTTTGCCCACGCGACCCTGAGGTGCGTGGGACGGCGGCCACCGCCCCACGCATGACCCTCACTGCCCCTTCGCGGCGTTCACAAACATGTCCGTGACCCACATCGACAGCAACGTGAAAAACTCCGTGTCACTGAAGATTCGCAACAGCAGCATCGCTGCGGCGGCGGCCCCAAGCAGGCCGATGGCGTACTCGACAGTGGTCAGTCCCCGCTCCATGCGGCGACGGATCTTCTGCGCGGCCTTGGTCTGCGCCTGGGCGACGATGAGTTCCAACATGTTGACCCCTTTCGGCTGTGGCCGGGAGCTTGTCTCCCGCCTACATCCGCCCAGATGGTCACTAGTGAGCCTCGGTGTTACCTTCTCCACACCTCGCGAAGTTCGAGGCAACACTTGTTCGCCACCCGGCAACACCCGCGCCGGTTCAGGCAACACCTACAGCAGTGCCTCCAGCAGCTTGAGCGCCCCGTGCTTGTCGAGGCTCTGGTTGCCGTTGCCGCATTTGGGCGAGACGACGCACGCGGGGCAGCCGTCGTCGCAGCGGCACGCCCGCAGCCGGTGGAGGGTGGCGGCCTGCCAGTCCTCGGCGATGTCAAAACCCCTCGCGGCGAATCCGGCTCCGCCTGCGAGACCGTCGTGGACAAACACCGTCGCCAGGCCAGTGTCGGCATGATAAGCGGTGGAAACGCCGCCGATGTCCCAACGGTCGCAAGGCGCGAACGCCGGCAGCAGCCCGATAGCGGTGTGCTCGGCGGCGTGTGCGGCCGCTCCCAGCGCCAGGTCGGCACCACCCGCGACCGCATCGGCGATGTTCTCGGGGATCGTGTACCAGACGCCCTGGGTGACGAGGGTGTGGGGCGGGCAGTCGAGCGGGGTCGCATCAAGGACGTCGTGGGTGACTTCGTCGCGGCGGACGTAGTCGGTCACCTGCCATGTCAAACGGACGTCGCCGAAACACACCGTCGTGGCGCCGAGCCGTTTGCTGCGCAGCTCCCGGACGATCTCGATCTCCTGCGTGGAGTTAGCGACCGTGTACCAAGTCGGGCGCGACGCGACGACCAGCGCCTGCCGGGCCTCGACATCAAGCTCGGTGACAGTGAAACTTTGACCCTGGTGGAGGTAAACGGCGCCGACGTGGACGGTACGGTCGGCGGCGTCGGGGTCGACGATGCCGACGACGGCCCCGGTGGAGCGTTCGATGATCTCGACGGGGCGAGAGCCGACTGAGCGGAGGTTGATGTGGTCGACGGCGCGGTCGGGGCGGGTCCAAAACCAGCGGTCACCCCGGTCGCGCAGTACCTGCTGTGCGGCAAGGTGGCCGGCGAGGGCGACCGTGTCGGGCCCAAACCACCTCGCGTCGTCGGCTGACAAGGGAAGCTCCTGGGCGGCCGCGGCGAGGTGTGGTCCGGCAACATGCGGGTTGCTTGGGTGGCACACGGCGTCCTCGACAGGGGCCTCGAGGATCAGCTCGGGATGGTCGAGGAGGTACGCGTCTAGAGGGTTCTCGCTGGCGAGCAGGACTACTAGCGCCTCCTGCCCGGCCCGGCCAGCGCGGCCGGCGCGCTGCCAGAACGACGACAGCCGCCCCGGGTAGCCGGCGACGAGAACCGCCTCGACGCCGGCGATGTCGACGCCCAGTTCAAGCGCGTTGGTAGTCGCCAGGCCGGTAATGGCCCCTGCTTGGAGAGCGGCCTCGAGGTCGCGCCGTTCCATCGCGAGGTAGCCGCCCCGGTAGGACGCGATCCGCTGCGGCTCGAATGCCAAATTAGCCGCAGCGAGGGACGCCAGCTCGGCACCAGCGCGGGAGGAGACGAACGCTAAGGTCTGCGTCCCGGCGTCGCTGAGACCCGCTAGGAGCCGGGCCGTGTCGCGGTGCAGGTTCGTCGATGGCCGCCACAGCACCACCGACTGTGCGGGACGCGGGGCGCTCGAGTCGTCGACAACCGCCACCTCCGGTTCCCCGATCAGGGCGCCGCCGAACCTCGCGGCGTTCGGCACCGTCGCCGAGCTGAGCAGCACGGTCGGGTCCGCGCCGTAGTGCGCGGCGATGCGCCGCAGCCGGCGCAGCACCTGCGCGACGTGCGCGCCGAACACGCCCTGGTAGCGGTGCGCCTCGTCGACGACGATGTATTTCAGTCCTCGCAGCAAGCCCGTCCACCGCTGGTGGTTCGGCAGCAGCGAGAAGTGCAGCATGTCCGGGTTGGTGAGTACCAGGTTCGCGTGCTCGCGCGCGAAGCGCCGTTCGGCTTCGTCGGAGTCGCCGTCAAGCGTGCCGACGCGGAATCCGTCCGGGGCTAGCGCCTCGGCGGCGCGGGCCTGGTCGTGCGCGAGGGCTTTCGTTGGCGCCAGGTACAGCGTCGTGGCGCGGCGCCGCACGAAGCCACCGCTCGCTGATTCCTGGCCGGAGAAGACGGGCATCAGGTAGGCCAACGACTTGCCGCTGCCGGTCGGCGTGCAGATCGCTGCATGCCGACCGGTGCGCGCCAGCTCGGCGAAGGCGACCTGGTGTCGGAACGGCCGCTCGATACCGGCCGCGACCAACCGCTCGCTGAGCCCGGTCGGCAGCCA
>CAMCJC010000328.1 GCA_945875065.1 uncultured Propionibacteriaceae bacterium
GGGGGCTGCTCGCCTCCCGGCTCGGCCCCGGGCCGTACAAAGTCATCGCCGACGAGAACACGTGGGCCGCCGCCGGCCAGGCCGTCCAAGACTCGCTCGTCGCGGCCGGCACGGGCCTCGCCGAGCCGCTAATCTTCCCCGGCCGGCCGGTGCTGTACGCCTCTCAAGACAACGCCGATACGATCCGTGAGGCTCTAGGCGACGCCGTGCCCGTCGCGGTCGGCGCCGGTACCTTAAACGATCTGGTCAAACTAGCCGCGTTCGACCTCGGCCGCGACTACGCCGTCGTCGGCACAGCCGCCTCCATGGACGGCTACACCGGCTCCGGTGCCCCCATGAGCAAGGACGGCGTCAAGGTCACGCGCGCGTGCAAGGCCCCCGCCGTCGTTGTGATGGACCTCGACGTCGCAGCCGCCGCCCCCGGCTTCCTGACCGCTTCCGGCTACGGCGACCTCGCCGCGAAGATTCCCGGCGGAGCCGACTGGATCCTCGCCGACGCCACCGGCGTAGAGCCGATCGACGCGGACGTGTGGCGGCTCGTCCAGTCGGGGGTCGCAACTGCCCTGGCCGACCCCGACGCCCTCGCCGCCGGCCAGCCCGACGCGTTTGCCGGTCTCGTCGAGGGTCTGTGCCTGTCCGGCCTGGCGATGCAGGCTTACGGCGGCACCCGCCCCGCCTCGGGTGCCGAGCACTACTTCAGCCACCTGTGGGAGCTGGAGCACCTCGGGGCTGACGATGACCCGCCCCTGTCGCATGGCGCGAAGGTGGCGGTGGGGTCGATGGCGATGTGCGCCTTCTACGAGGCCCTCCTGAATCGCGACCTGCGGGACATCGACGTCGACGCCGCGGCCGCCGCCAGACAGCCGTGGGAGCAGATCGAGGCCGACATCCGATCCCGTTTCACGGGCGCCCTGGCCGACCACGCCGTCGCGGAGACCCGCGTCAAGTACCTCGCCGGGCCTGAACTCGCCGACCGCCTCCGCCCCCTCGCCGCCTCGTGGCCTGAGGTGACGTCGCGGCTGCGGGCGCAATTGCTGCCCGTAGCGGAGCTGTCCGACCGGCTGCGCCGCGCCGGCGCCCCCGCTACGCCCGCCGACATCGGCTTGACCTTCGACGACGTGCGTGCCACCTTCCCCCGGGCCATGTACTACCGTTCCCGCTACACGGCGCTGGACGTCGCGTGGGAGCTGGGGCTATTCGACGAGCTCGTCGAGGAGGTGTTCGACCGCATCTGGAGGTGACAACCCCAGGCGGGCATAGGATCCGCTCATGGATCCACGCTGGCCGCCCCGCGCCGCGCCGCCACCGAGGCGGCGCGGCGCGGGCGTGCTCGGCTTCTTCACTCACCCCTTGGTCTTGACGTTCCTCTACCTGCTGGCGGCCGTGGGCCTGGTAGCGGTCTTCGGCGGCTGGGCCCCAGCACCGCAGAAGTCGACGATCGTTGAGATCGGCCCCGGACAGAGCGCCATGGCTTACCCGTTTGAGATCACCCCGGTCCAGGCCGTCTGGTACGACGGCAGCGAGGAGCGCTGTGGTGGCCCCGCTGGATGCGTCGTGGTGACCCTTGATGTCCGAGTCACCGCTAAGACCTCGGTAACCGGGACGTTGCTGACCGACGGCATGAACGCCTCGCTCGCGGACTCGAGCGGGACCGCGGTAGTCACCGGGGACGAACGGTTTGGGCAGGGTAACATCCTCAGTCGCCGTGCGCAGGACGGCAGGGCGGGTTCGGTCGATCTCCCGCCAGGGCTGACGACGCGCATGGAGTTCATCATCGCGGTACCTGACGGCGCTCCTGCTCCGAGCAGTATCCGTTTGGATGTTCCCGCCCATACCTGGCGACCCTACGCCGGGTTGCTGGCCTACGACTGGTTCGATCCCAGGATCACGGCCAGCGCAGCCCTGCCCATCACGCGAGGCGAGTCGTGAGGAAACTTGGGGCCGCGGTCCTGACGCTCGCCGCCGTCGCGGGGATGCTGTTCGCCCGGTCTTGGCTGAGTTCCATCGTGCCCCCGGCAGATGCCATCTTGAAGCGGCCGTTTCTCGCCCGAACGACGGTTGGGAAACCGGCGGAGTATCTGCTGGGACGGGTGACGGTCACCGGCTTCCACGTAGCGAAGACCGTCATACCCTGGCCCCCCAAGCTCCGACCGACCCCCGCTGAGACCGCAGGCGTCTTCGTCGTGGTCGACTACGAGTTCGTCGCCGCTAAACCCGTGAGGGTCCTGCCCGACTGGTCGCTGGTGGATGCGGCCGAGAATCGCTACTTGGCTGACCGCACGGTCACAGCTTGCGAACAACCCCAGCCCGGCTTCATGATCGCTTGCCAGGCCGTCATAGAGGCAACGCCGTCGGCGCTCCCGGGGGCCAGGCTTCTGCTTCCGACCCATTCCAACTCGAACCTCGACACTCCCGAGGAGGCCGTGGTGGTCGACCTCGAGATCGACCAGGCGCAGGCCGATCAACTCGTCGCCGAGGCCGGCCAGGTGCAGGCTAAAGCCCCAATGATCAAGGCGCAGGCATGACCCGGTCGTTTTGGCATGGAAACGGCGTCTGGCTGCTGGTTCTCCCAGTGCTGATCGCAGCCTGTCTCGCCGCGTCGTCGCAGCGCATGGTGCACTCATATCTGGCGCACACGAGGCAGTTCGCTACCCGCGCGCAGGACGGCGTCGCGATCTTCCACGACACCTTCAGGGCGACCACCAAAGAGCAGACTCGACAGACATACACCAGGGACGTCAAGGTCACGCTGACCGAAGTAGTTCCGGTCGACAGCTACCACAAGTCCGGAACGACAATGGTCGCGGCCGAGGGCGGGCGGCTATGGCGCATCAACCTAGCTTTCGAGGCCGCCCCCGACCAGGTCCTCTCTGTCTGCTATGCGCGTCTGGTCAGCGATGGCGTCGAATACTCTCCCGGCGCGGCACAGGTCACAGCCGACGGTTCCTTCGAACTAGGCATCGGCTCCGAGTTGTGCGTGCCGGCCGATGCGCCGGGACCTACGACCGCCAATGGAAAGGACATAGAATCCGGCGATAAGGAGCGGCCCCGAACCTGGGAGCAGGTTATCCACATCTCGCTGCCTGACGGCGTCAAACCCGACGAGTTCGTGTTGTGGTGGGGGTACCCCAACTACATCAGCTTCCCGTTGTCGATCGGGTGACGGTCGCGCCTGCCAAGCTCGATCAACACGTTGACTGCGGCTGCCAGCAGAGCCATGGCGACGACGAAGTGCACGAGCCTGACCACCACCGAGATATATGGCTCTAGCGCGAACCCCAGAAGGCTGTTACGCGGCCCGATCGCGGCGTTGACCGCCCACGCGACGCCCGTGTTCACCGGAGCGAGCACCAGGAACACGGCGCAGAAGATGAGGGCCGGAGCGATCCCTGCTGCGACGATCCGTCGGAGCCCGCCCCAGGTCCGGATCACGGCCCGCGCCACGGGGCCGGCCAGGTACCCAAGCCACTTTGCGACGCCCGGTGAGACAGGCCA
>CAMCJC010000329.1 GCA_945875065.1 uncultured Propionibacteriaceae bacterium
TGCCCCATTTCCGGCCGAGAAAGAATCTCCCAGTAGGGTAATATTCACTATGTTCGGCGAGTCTTCCAAGATGGGGGTGTCTGCGTGGGTAGGTGTTGCAAAAAGAAGTGCAAACGTGATGATGCTGAGCCAAGATAGCGTGTGGATTGTTTTGTTGTGAAGCAATTGTTCTCCTAGGGTGTTGTTCTACCCGTAAATGTGGGAGATGCGGAAGTTTGCTAGTCGGTATTGTTCGCAGCCTGGCTGGTGGGAGGTGATGGTCAGTTGAAGCGATCCGTTCTTGGTGTGCTTATGGGCTATTCGAGACTGAGGAGTGCTGACGAACTTGTCCTCTGTCCATCCCTGTTCTTCGGCCGCTCGGAGGACGAGTGCGAATGCCTGCTCGTCGGGTATGGTGCTACGGTAACAGCGGACGATCTGTGGGGTTGGCGATTTGAATCCGTCTTCTTCTGTCTGGTGGAGGCCTACGAGTTTTAATCCTGGCCACTGGAGTGGCTTTAGTTCTTCAGCCTCGAGGGCGCGCATGTCCTGCCGCCAGCGCGAGACGCAGCCTGTGGCAAGGCACAGCACGACTGCGATCGGAATGACCGTCAGGCGCACCAGGAACCGCTTCATTGCTCTCCTCCTTGGGGGAGGGTGCCCGCCCGTCGTTGGGCGCGGCAAGGCCTATTGGTGTCCGCCTTTGGGCTTGGCTGAGCTTGATTCCTCGGGACTTCTCCCGCGTGGCTGTCCACCGGACCTGGCGGTTGCCGGGAGTCCAAGTGGAGATCGCTCCGCGGGACCGATGAGGCCGTTCAGCAAAGCGCCTGAGTCTGCACCCTGCCGCCGCCGTGGAGTAGCTCAGGCGGTGGGATGGCTACAACGTGTCGGGCTCCAGCTTGGCCGGGTCGGGGCCGAGGCGGTGGCCCGTGTTGAGGCGGTCCAGGGTCGCGACGTCCTCGGGGCGCAGCTGCAACTCGGCTGCGGCCAGGTTCGACGCGATCCGCTCCGGCGTCTTCGACTTCGGGAGCGCGACGTGGCCGTGTCGCAGATGCCAGGCGATGATGACCTGCGCGGGCGTGGCGTCCAGGCGGGCGGCGATCTCCACGATGACGGGGTTGTTCAGGTCCTGCGACATGCCAAGTGGCGACCAGCTTTCGATCGCCACGTCGAGCTCAGCGCACTTGGCGACAACGTCTTCGGGCACGAACGTCGGATGCAATTCCACCTGGTTCACGGCCGGCGCGATGCCGGTCTCGTCGACGATGGCGTCCAGATGATCGGGCAGGAAGTTGCTGACGCCGATGGAGCGGACGAGGCCTTCGGAGCGGAAGTCGATGAGTTGCTGCCACGCCTCGAGGAACAGCCCTTGTCGCGGGCACGGCCAGTGGATCAGGTACAGGTCGACGTGGTCTAGTCCGAGTTTGTCTAGTGAAGCCTCCAGCGCCGGCCTTGCCTGTTTGCGACCTTGGTCTGTCAACCACTGCTTGGTGGTTACGAATACCTGGTCGCGCGGCAGGCCCGAGGCCCGGATCGCCTGCCCGACGCCCTTCTCGTTCTTGTAGATCGCAGCGGTGTCGATGTGCCGGTAGCCCGCCTTGAGGGCAGACTCGACGGCCGCGGCGGCCTCGTCGTCGGTCAGTTTCCATGTGCCCAGCCCGATCTGCGGGATCACGACGCCGTCGTTTAGAGTCTTGAGAGGTGCCTGCATGGTGGGAGTCTATATGCGCATTTGCCTCGCCCAGATTCGGTCGACCGTGGAACCGGATACGAATCTGGCGTTGATTGAGGACGCGATCAGCGGTGCCGCAGCGACCGGCGCCGATCTCGTCGTGTTCCCCGAGGCCGCGATGTGTTCGTTCCTGCGCGACCCGCAGGAGGTCGCGCAGACGTTCGATGGGCCGTGGGCGACGCACGTTCGTCGGCTGGCGCGGGAGGCGGGGGTGGTCGTCATCGCGGGGATGTTCACCGTCGCCGACGACGGGCGCATCCACAACACGCTGCTCGTGGCGGGGGAGGAGGTTGCGCGCTACGACAAGATCCACCTGTTCGACGCTCTTGGACAGCGCGAGTCGGACCGGATCGCGCCGGGCGAGCGGCTCGCCGCCGTCGACATCGCCGGACAGCGAATCGGCCTTGCGACCTGCTATGACGTCCGCTTCCCCGCCCAGTTTCTTGATCTCGCGGGTCTTGGAGCCAAAATCATGGTCGTCTGTGCGTCGTGGGCCCCTGGGGCCGAGAAGCTGCACCAGTGGCGCACCCTCGTGGCGGCGCGGGCTATGGACAGCACGTCGTTTGTTATCGCCGTCGACCAGGCCGGGACCAACGACGGCGTCGCCGGTGCCCCGGTCGGCATCGGGCATTCGATGGTCGTCGGCCCGACCGGGAGTGTCCTACTGGAACTGGGCGAGGAACCCGGGCTGGCGATCATTGACCTCGACATTCAGCAGGCCGACGCGGCCCGAGCGGCCCTCCCGGTGCTTCGACTCCGCTGACAATCGCCCGCCGCCCAGCCCTCCGATACCCCGGTAGGTGGTACCCGAATCGCCGTTTTGGGTGAATGGGGCGGTTCGCGGCTAGGGGGTTTGCAGAGCCGATTCACCTGGCCCGGCGATTCGTGCCCAGAAAAGAGTCGGGGCAGGGGCCGGGGTGCCCGGTGGTGCAGTCAGTTTTTCACGACGCCGTTCTCGTAGGCGAGGATCACCAGCTGGGCTCGGTCGCGGGCCTCCAGCTTGGTCAGCAGGCGGGAGATGTAGCTCTTGATCGTGGCGGGGGACAGGCTCAGCCGTTCGGCGATCTCGTTGTTGCTGAGGCCCTCGGCCACGAGGCGCAGCAACTCAAGGTTTTTGTCGGGCAGGTCGGTGATGAGCTTCGACGGCCGGTGCCCTTGCTCATAGTTCTCCAGCACCCGCGTGATGAGCTTGGGCGACAGCATCGCCTCACCGCGGTGCACCTGCTGGATCGCGTGCAGGATCTCGCCCTTTGAGCTCGTCTTGAGCAGGAACCCAGCGACGCCCGCTCGCAGCGCCGCGTGGAACGTCTCGTCATCCTCCAGCGACGTCAGCGCGATGATGCGCGCGTCGAGCTTCAGATCCACGATCTGAGCCGTGGCCTGGATTCCGTTCAGCAGGGGCATGTTGATGTCCATGAGGATCACGTCCGGATCAAGGCGCTTGGCCGTGGAGACCGCAGCCAGGCCGTTGCTGGCGGTGCCCACCACCGTGACCCC
This sequence comes from uncultured Propionibacteriaceae bacterium, assembly GCA_945875065.1. GTDB lineage: Bacteria > Actinomycetota > Actinomycetes > Propionibacteriales > Propionibacteriaceae > Arachnia. Next base: position 3,209 of record CAMCJC010000329.1, read on the forward strand.
AGGCATCGCGTCCACGATGCGCTGTATGCGGCCACGCATCTGGTCGTGATCTTCCGCGATCAGGACGCGGATCTCGGTTTCGCTCATGACTCAAATCTACCGGTCTCCGCCCGGAACATCCGTCGATGTCCCCCGAAGTTGTAACCGAGACGACGCGGCCCGGTCGCGTCGTATTGACTGGTGCTCAGCACAAATCACTTGGACAACTCTTGAGCCTTATGGCTGGCATTAAACAAAATCGTTTGCCGGGGTGTTCTTCGAGGGTGTGAAC
>CAMCJC010000330.1 GCA_945875065.1 uncultured Propionibacteriaceae bacterium
GGTAGTAGGCGTTGTAGTCAAACCCCTTGAACATGTCGTTGGTCACGACGGCGGTGCCGTCCTGGTTCGGGCCGCCAAGGGCGCGGACGGGATAGCTCCAGTAAGGGCCGTCGCCGTCGTTCGGCGTCCAGGAACGTGAGGAGACGATGTTGTTGTACAGCTCGATGTTATCCAGATCCCATCTCAGGCCCTTCCCCATCGACCACTTCTCGGGCGCCTCACACTTCCCGTTGGCATAGTGGTTGCAGCCGTTGATGCGCCAGTCCTCGAACAGGTCGATCGGACGGAAGGTGCGCGAGACGGTGTTGTTGTAGACCTTCACATCGTTGCTGCTGGAGATGCGGATTCCCGTACCGCTCCCCTCGACGATGTTCGACGCGATGACGGCCTTGCCGGAAACCTCGTAGAAGATAGCCCAGGGCACGTTCGTGAAGAAGTTGCCGACGATCGTGGTGTTGATGCACCCCTCGTCACACCAGAAGCCAGCGGTCTGGTGGGCACGGGCGTTGTCTGCCTGGGCCGACTCGCGTCCCAACTGGGAGTAGTCGACGACGTTGTCGCGGAACGTGAAGTTCTCGACGTGGGTGACCTTCACGTCGGAGACCCCGCAGTAGGCCCCGCAGGCCTTGCCATTCGTCTGGAACCCGGCCACGTTGTTGTTGCTGAAGGTGTTGGCCTCGAAGGATGCGCCATGAGCCTTGTTGGCCCCAGCCCCGTTGGCCCCGTTCTCAACGAACGTGTTGCCAACCACGCGCGTGTTCTGCGAGCTGTCCAGGAACAAGCCGACGCTGGAGTTCTGCGCGAAGATCGAGTCCTGGACCAGAGAGTTCTCCAGGTTGATCGAGGCCGCGGCCGGGCCGTTGATCCCCGGGTACTTGGGGCTGTCGAAGTTCCACTCCTGCACCGGAGAGTACTGAGCGACGTTTATGCCCTTCCAGCTGAAGTTCGGGCTGACGGCCGTGAAGGCACGGGGACGCTCCGAGATCTCGGCGAGACCGGCCGTCGGATTCGATCCGACGTAGTAGGTCACCTTGTCCTGTGCACCAACGTTAAGCCCCGCCCGGTTGTTGCCGGGCACCTTCATCGTGGTCGGCGTAGCGTCCTCAACATAGAAGGTGCCCTCGACGACCTCCGCCTTCGAAGCCACCTGACGCAGCGGCTTGTCGTCGATGAAGACTTGCTCCGGGAAGGCCGCTACCCCCTCGACATTCGGATCGGGGTTGGTGGTGCAGACGTGACACATGTTGTGGAAGTCGCCGGTGACTTTCCAGACATTTCCTTCCTTCTGCCAACGCGCAGCGTCGACGACGTCGCTGCCTTTCAGCCATACCTCAGCATGTGGGGCGGCTTGGATGGTTAGATTGGGCTTCTCGCTCACGAAGAAATGAGGCTCCCGATAGATACCACTGTTTACGACAATCGTATATCCGGCGCCAGCCTTCTTGACGGCGGCCCCGATGGTCTTCAGCGGCGAACCTTTGGCGCCGGAATTGGAATCGTTGCCATCCACCGCAACCCATAGAACGTTGCCATCCGGGATCGCATAGTCCGTGTCCTTAAACTGATGGACCTTGTTCAGGCGGTCGACCGCCTGAGCAGGTTCCATCCCCTGAGCCACGAACCCGCCGACCGCCAAGGTCGTCGTCGCAATCAATGAGACGAGGCGTCGCGATACCTTGCGTCTACCTATTTCGCTCAATTTTCACCTTCCTTAAGCAAATACGTTCGACACGCGTCGACTTAACGAAGGTTAACTGCGGTTATTGAGCCTGTCCATACCCGCCTCGTCATCTCTTCAGTTGGCGGAAAAGACCCGGGGGCACTCGCCTGCACCAAGTTCTATTGGTGTAAGATTCGCCCGTGACGTTGCGGGCGAGAATGCTAGCGGCCCGATCAAGACGCGCGGGCGGCGCGGAACCGGTCGATCATGACCAGGTCCGCACCGCCCGTAACCGACTAGTGGGGGTGGAGATCAGTCTTCAGTCTGCTTGGCCCAGAGGTTCACGCCGGACTCGACGGCGTGCTCGTCGATGGCCTTCAACTCGTCCTCGGTGAAGTCCAGGTTGTCCAGGGTCTTCAGGTTTGACTCGAGCTGTGCCAACGACGAAACGCCGATCAGCGTCGACGTGACGCGCGGGTCGCGCAAAACCCAAGCCAGCGCCAGCTGCGCCAGGCTCTGGCCGCGGCCCTTGGCGATCTCGTTGAGTGCCCGGATGTGGCCAAGGGTTTCCTCGGTCAGCAGGTCCGGGGACAGGGTGCCGCCTCGGCCGGCCCGGGAATCGGCGGGGATGCCGTCGAGGTAGCGGTCCGTAAGCATCCCCTGCGCCAACGCCGTGAACGCGATGATGCCCATGCCCTCGCCCTCGCAGGCGTCGATCAGGTCGGACTCCACCCAACGGTTGAACATGTTGTAGCTCGGCTGGTGAATCAGCAGCGGCGTGCCGAGTTCGCGTGCGATCTGAGCCGCCTCACGGGTCTTGGTGGCCGAGTACGACGAGATGCCGACGTACAGCGCACGACCCGAACGGACAGCCTGGTCGAGGGCCATCATCGTCTCGGCGATCGGGGTATCCGGGTCGAAGCGATGCGAATAGAAGATGTCGACGTAGTCGAGCCCCATGCGCTTCAGCGACTGGTCCAAGGACGCGAGTACGTACTTGCGCGAGCCGCCGCCCTGCCCGTACGGGCCGGCCCACATGTCCCAGCCGGCCTTGGTGGAGATGATGAGTTCGTCGCGGAACGGCGCCAAGTCCTGGCGGAAGATCGTGCCGAAGTTGATTTCGGCCTGGCCATACGGCGGCCCATAGTTGTTGGCGAGGTCGAAGTGAGTGATGCCGACGTCGAACGCGCGGCGGATGATCTCCCGCTGCACCCCCATCGGCTTGTCGTCGCCGAAGTTCTGCCACAGCCCCAGCGACAGCAGCGGCAACTGCAACCCGGAGCTGCCGCAGAAGCGATACGTCATGCGGCCGTCGTAGCGGTCAGGGTCAGGAACATAAGTCGGGTACATGCCTAGCCTAGATCTTACTCGGCCACCCCAGCCCCGGAACCATAAAGAGTTCACGTTCCCCGGCAACGATCGTTGAGGTACTGCACAGGCCCAACTTCGGGGTTAACTTTCCTCTAGACCGCTGACCTTCGCATGGGGCACGATAACCGTGTGGATGAGGAACGTTGGTTCTGGTCAACTGAATACGGTCGCGACCGGATGCTCCGCGAGGAACTCGAGACACAGGCTGCCGAGCAGGCCTCCCTGCGACACCAGATTGGGAAGGACACCCGCGCGCTGCGCGCCCAGTTGAGCGAGGTGCAGGGGCAGCTCGGCCAGCAGGTCAGCGGTCTGACCAACGCGTTCCTCGCTTACGTGGAGCTCGACGACATCCGCCAGCGCCTCGAAGCCTTCCCCGGTCATGCTGAGGCCCGCGCCGTCGCACTGCGGGGCATCGCACAGCTGCTC
>CAMCJC010000331.1 GCA_945875065.1 uncultured Propionibacteriaceae bacterium
TGCTGGATGAGCTCGATCATCTCGGGGATGTGGCCGGTGGCACGCGGCTCATAAGTCGGCGGCAGGCAGCCGAGGGCGGCGTAGGCGTCGTGGAGCTCCAACTCGTAACGGTAGGCGTGCGCGAACCACTCGACGCCCTTCTCGGCCGATTTGGCGAGGATCTTGTCGTCGATGTCCGTGACGTTCGCGACGACGGTGACGTCGTAGCCGCTGCGCGTCAGCCAGCGCCTGAGAACGTCGAACACGACCTCCTTGCGGATGTGTCCCAAGTGCGGCGATGCCTGGACCGTGAGCCCGCAGTGGTAGATCGAAGCTTTACCGGGCACGAGGGGCACGAAGGGCTCGATCTGGCGGGTAGCGGTGTTGTAAAGGCGGAGACTCACGCGGGCGAGTCTATCCGGCGCCACCCTCAGCCTCGCGCGCTTTGGCCCGTAGCGCCTCGATGTCGAAGCCGAACATCACCGGGATCTGCGGGTCGTTCGCCTCGTCCTCCCACGGGTCGTAGGGCTTTTCGTAGTCCTCGTCGATGAAGCCGTGGGATGGGTCGAACTTGTTGACGAGTTCTTGCCCGATGGGGTCGATGTTGGTCATGTGTTCGTCTGGCAGTCCGGCGAGGACATCGGCGATGTAGCCGGAGGCCGCCTCCTCGGTCGAGACCTCGCGGTTTTCACGCTGTGACTGGAAGTAGCGGTAGTCGAGGAGCTCGTGGAAGAACTGGGCGGGGTCGCGCTTGCCCTCGAGGTGGGCAGGGATGCGGCTGACCGCCGGCTCGAAGATCTCTATCAGCCACTTGTGGGCGGCGACGGACTCGCTCATGGTCGCCGGCAGCTTCGCCCGGAAGGTGTCCATGTCGTTCAGAAGGCGGCGTGCCTGGTGTTCCTCGGCGTCGAGCCCGGTTAGGCGCATGAGGCGGCGGGCGTGGTGGCCGGCCTCGACGACTTTCGGCTGCATCGTGATGGTGCGGCCGTCGGGAGAGGTTCGGACATCGATCTCGGCGACGTCGAAGCCGAGGGCGTTGAGGCGGCGGACGCGGCCCTCCAAGCGGTACATCTCGGAGTCGGAAAACTCCTCAATGCCGGTGAGCTCGGCCCACAGATTCTGGTAGCGCTCCTCAATGGTGTTGACGAGCCACTGCGGGTCGAGGGACGCGTCCAGCATGCCGCCGGCCTCGAGGTCGCAGAACTCGCCGAACAGGTTGGTGCGCGCGATCTGGAGGTCATGGGTGCGCTGCCCGTCGGTGAGGCGGCCGTGGATCTCGCCGGTTTCGGCGTCGACCAGGTAGGCGGCGAACTCGCCGGCGTCGCGCCTAAACAGGATGTTCGAAAGCGACACGTCTCCCCAGTAGAAGCCGGTCAGGTGGAGGCGCGCGAACAGCGCGACCATGGCGTCGAGCAGCCGGTTGACGGTGTCGAGTTTCACACCGGAGTAGAACAGGGTGCGATATGGCAGGGAGAACGGCAGGTGCTGGGTCAAGAGGATCGGGTCGAGGGGCTCGCCGTCTGAGCTCTGGCGGCCGAGGACGACGCCGACCGGTTCGACGGCGGGGACCCCGAGGCGACGCAGTTCGGTGAGCTGCCGATACTCGTGGACCGCAACCTCCTCCAGGATCTCCTTGGCGGCGAGGATGCTGTTGCCGACCTGCAGGAACCGGACGACGTGTCGGGAAATGCCTCGTGGTAGCGCGACGAGGTAGCTGGTCGGCCAGTCGACCAGCGGCGTGTTCCAGGGCAGGCGGAGCAGATCCGCGTCTGGCTTCGCTGCTAGGAACCTGGGCACGGGCCGGATCCTACCGGGTTTCGACCCGTGCACGGTCTAGGGCGGCTACGAGGGCGGAGATCAGTGCCTCTTGAGCCTCGAGACCGACGCTGATGCGCAGCATGCCGTCGGTGATCCCAGCTTCCGCGCGGGCCTTCTGGGTCATGCCGGCGTGGGTCATCGTCGCCGGGTGACATACGAGGGACTCGACGCCGCCGAGCGACTCGGCCAGATGGAAGACCTCCAGGCCGTCCAGGAACCGATCGACGGCAGGGCGGCCACCTGTCAGGTCGATCGTGACAATCGAGCCGAACCCCGACTGCTGGAGCGCCGCCAGATCGTGGTCGGGGTGGTCCGGCAGGCCCGGCCAGTGAAGGGCTGTGAGTGCGGGATGACCCGAGATCGCGTCGATGATGCCGGCGGTGTTGGCGGCGTGGACGCGCAGCCGCGCATCCAGGGTGCGCAGCCCCCGCAGCGTCAGGTAGGAGTCGAAGGCCGAGCCCGTCAGGCCGAAGGCGTTGGCTAGGTATTTCACCCGCTCGGCATCCTCGGCTGTGCGGGAGACGAGCGCGCCACCGACGACGTCGGAATGGCCGTTGATGAACTTGGTCGTCGAGTGGAGGACGTAGTCGGCGCCTAGGCTTAGCGGCTGCTGGAGTAGGGGAGAGCAGAACGTGTTGTCCACCACTACCTTCGCGCCCTGGGATGCCTCGACGACCGCCGTGATGTCTGTGATCCGCAGCAGCGGGTTCGACGGCGTCTCGGCGAAGATCAACGACGCACCGTCCAAGGCCGGCAGGAAGTCGGGGCTGGCGAAGTCGACGAACCGAGCCTTTAGACGGCGCTGCTGGTGCAGGTGGTTGATGAGGCGCCACGTGCCGCCGTAGACGTCGTGCTGGCACACGACGACTCCGCCCTGCGGGACTTCGGTTTCCAAAATCAGCAGTACCGCCGCCAGGCCCGTTGCCACGACCGAGGCGCCGGCGCCGCCCTCCAGCGCGGCTAGGGCCTCGTTCAGGAGGTCGCGGGTGGGGTTGACCGACCGCGAGTAGTCGTACGGGCCTCGTTGCTCGGGCGTGGCGAACAGGTAGTTCGTTGACAGGTGGATTGGCGGTACCACCGCCCCGACCGAAGTGTCGGTTCCCAGCCCGGCGCGCATGGCCGTCGTCCAAGCATCCATGCGTTCAAGTTACAGCAAGCAGTACGCGAAAGGGGCCCGCCGCTTGCGCGACGAGCCCCTCCCCAGCCGATTCAGGAGATGCGCTCCTGGGTGGCGTTGCTGAACACGTGCACCGCCGAGGGGTCGGCGGCGAGGCGAACGACCTCACCCTTGGTCGGGGCCTGGCGGGCACCGACGCGGGCGACGATCTGCTGCGCACCGACGAGCTCATCCTCACCCAGGCCGGACAGATGGCCGTACAGGTACGAGTCGGCGCCGAGTTCCTCGACAACCGCGATGTCCAGGCCGATGCCCTGGCCGTCGGTGGAGACGTGCAGCGCCTCCGGGCGGATGCCGATGGTGAGCGTCTTCTCGCCCTTGGCGCGGTCGAGGACCTCACGGGCCACAGGCACGATGTAGTCGCCGATCTTGACGCCGCCGTCTACGACATCGCCCTCCATCAGGTTCATGGCGGGAGAACCGATGAAGCCGGCGACGAAGAGGTTCTTCGGGGTGTCGTACAGGGCCAGTGGC
>CAMCJC010000332.1 GCA_945875065.1 uncultured Propionibacteriaceae bacterium
GCTGGAGCGGCGCATCATACGGCACCGACCCGCCCGCGCAGCCGAGGATCCACGGCCTGATATAGGGCATCGACCAGGAAGTTGATCACGAGCACCGCCCAGACCAGCAACAAGACGATGGTCTGCACGAGCGCCAAGTCGCGCTGCGAGACGGCGAGCAGCAGCCGCGACCCAAGGCCCTGAATCGCGAACACCTGCTCGACGATGATCGCACCGACCAAGAGCGTCGCAACCTGTAGGCCGACGACGGTGAGCAAGGAAATCGCGACGTTGCGGGTGCCGTGGCGCAGCAACGCACCGGTGCGGCTCCACCCGACCGACCGGGCCGTGCGGAACCAATCCTCGCTCGTGACCTCAATGACGGCGCTGCGGACGTACCTGGATAGGAGGCTCCCTTGGACCAGCCCCAGCGACAGCGCCGGGAGGATCAGGTGACTAGCCCACTGGCCTGGACTCTTCGTCAGCGGCACATATCCGCCGGCAGGCAGCCAGCGCAACTGCACGGCGAACAGCACCACGAGCCACATCGCGGCCCAAAAAGAGGGAATGGACAGCCCGATCTGAGACGCTGCGGAACTCAGGAAGCCGCTGACTCGACGGCGTTTCAGGGCCGCGTGGGCGCCGAGAGGGACGGCGACCAGCAGCGCCACGGCCATGCCCCACACGATCAGCCAACCGGAGACGGCGAGCTTCGGCAGGATCTCGCCCACCAGCGGCTTGCCGGAAATCAGCGAGTTGCCGAAGTCGCCGGTACACACCCCAATGACCCACTCCAGATACCGCACGGGTAGAGGCCGGTCCAGGCCCAGGCGATGCTCCAACGCCGCGATCTCTTCCGGACCAGCCTGCGTGCCGAGGAGAACGTGCGCGACGCTTCCCGGGAGTGCGTTTGTGGCCAGGAATATGAGGATGGATGCGACGAGCAGGCTCACGAGGAGCCCACCGAACCGTCGAGCGACGGCGCGCAGGTCCATGACTACCGGCTGGTCGCGACGTGCGTCAGGTCGAACGACAATCCGGTGGTGTTGGCCGCGACCCCGGAGACCTCGGTCGTCGTGATGACGATGTTGGGCAGCAGGAACAACCAGTCGGCTGCGGCGTCGTCGGCCAGCAGCTTCGCCGCCTGCTTCAAAGTAGCGTTCCGCTCGTCGGTCGAGGTGCCGAGGTCAGCCTGTTTGAGCAGGGAGGTGAATTGATCGTTCTTGTAATTCCAGTAATAGTCCGGGTTTGCGAACGCGGCTAGATCCCAGGGCTCGACATGCGCGACGACGGTCAGGTCGTAGTCCTTCTGCCGATAGACCGACTCGATCCAGTTAGCGAACTCGAGTTCCTCCACCTGAACCTCGATTCCGACGTCACGAAGCTGGGCGGTGACGATCTGGGAGATTGGCGGGCCGTAGGGCAGCGTCGGGACCCGCAAGCGCAGCTTCAGTCCAGCAGCCTGGCCGGCCTCGGCCAGTAGCGCTTTGGCCTTCTCGGGATCGTACGGGTAAGTCTTGGACAGGTCCTCGTACCAAGGGTCGGTCGGCGGCACCATCGAGCCGATCAACGTGCCTTTCCCGCCCCAGGCGCCGTCCATAACGGCCTTGCGGTCGATCGCGTAGTTGATCGCCTGCCGCACCCGCACGTCCGCCAAGGCCGGATTGGCCTGGTTCATGCCGAGCACGACCTCACCGTTGGTGGTGCCTTCCAGCAGGTTGTAGCGGCTGGTGTCGCTGAACTGGTCGAGGGCAGTCGGAACGGTCAGGTTAGAGACGATGTCCAGCTGTCCCGACAGCATGGCGGTCACCATCGCGTTCGCGTCGGAGTAGTAGCGGAAGTTGACCTCGTCGATTCTGGGGCCGGTTCCCCAGTACTTGTCGTTACGCTTCAAAGCGATGCTGGAGCCCACCTCATGGCTTACGAACACGTACGGGCCGGACCCGGCGGGCGTCGCGTTCAGGTCGGTGCTGGCGCCCAAATCGTAGACGATGCCGGCCGCCTGCGTGATGTCGTAGAGCCACTGGTGGCTCGGCTCGGTGAGAGTGATCCCAACCTGGTGGGGGTCGATCTCCCTCATCTCGGCGATCCGAGCCATCTGCGATTTCAAGACCCCCGTGGTCTGCGCACCGTCGCGGGTCCGTTCGAAGGAGGCGATGACCGCCTTCGCGTCGACGGGGCTGCCCGAGGCGAACCTCGCGCCGGGCTCCAGCGTGAAGGTGTAGGTCATGCCGTCAGGGCTGACCTCCCAAGAACGCGCCAGGAGCGGCTTGATCTCACCCTGGTCGTTTATGCGCACCAGCGTCTCGTAGACGTTGTACAGGAGTGCGAAAGGAGTGCCGGCCCCCGTGGTCGTTGCCGGGTCGAGGCCAGTGGGCTCGGTTGTTGCGCCGACGTTGAGGATCACCGGCTGGTCGCCGCCCGCTCCCCCACTTGGCGTAGTGCATCCGGCCAGCAGCAAACTCGCTCCGAGCAGCACCCCGATCAGCGCTAGGATGCGGCGGGCTACGGGACTGGACTTCATGGCGCTCCAGGGAGTCGGCGACAGCACCCGGCAATCTTAACCGGAGCGCACCCGCCGCCTCGATTTGGCTACTCCTCACCTGTCGTGTACCGTTTACCGGGCAACGCGGGGTGGAGCAGTTCGGTAGCTCGCCGGGCTCATAACCCGGAGGTCGCAGGTTCAAATCCTGTCCCCGCTACCAAATCGGGAATCCCGACCAGATCAACCTGGTCGGGATTTTCCGTCTTCCGGACGGGCAGCAACGCTCCGGGTTCCAAGCCAAGCATCTCAGCCGCCGCGAACACATCCTGCAGCGTCCAAGCCACCTCCCCGCGGAGCTTCCGGCCCGCCACCGATGGCGTGACACCAAGGGCCAACGCCAGGTCTTTGTTACGGATCCGCCGCCGGAACATCGCCGACTGCACCGCAATACCCAAGGATTCGTAGAGCGAGTAGGAGTCGATGACCCCTGCCACCCTCGCCGCTTCGAGACGCTGTGACATGGTGCAATCATAGGCACCTAAGGCCACCTGATACAAGATCATGTCATCTGAGGCCAAACGCGCAACTTAAGGACATTCTTGACGAAGAAATGACGCTAGGCGTAAGTTTGACGCCGTGGACTTGCAAGACACGTCACTTCCTGTACCAAACCGCCCCTTCTGGTCACCTGCCGAAGTTGCCGAGCTCCTTCCGGACACGGAGAAGCGCACGGTCGCACGGTGGTTCAAGGAAGGAAGAGTCCCCGGGGCGAAACGTGCCGTGAACGGACGTTGGCTCATTCCGGCCACCTGGGTCCATGAGCTGTTGGCCAGCGAGAGCGCGCAGCCTTCCGACCCAGCGGCCGCCGAGCCACCTCCCCAAGATGATCTGTTGCCGGGGTTGGAGGAGGAGCCGTGAGTATTTGGGCTGTGTCGTGGGCGCTGCGTGTGCGGGGGTT
>CAMCJC010000333.1 GCA_945875065.1 uncultured Propionibacteriaceae bacterium
ATGTCGATGAGGCGTCCGAGGTAGGCCTGCTGCTCGTCGCGGTCGACGGACTGCGCCAGTGCGGAGGCGATGATTGCCCCGGCGGAGGCGCCAACGAGGATCGTGGGTGCGAACTCCTCGTCCCAGTGGTAGAGGTAGCTGAGCGCCCCGAGCTGAAAGCTAGCTCGCGATCCGCCGCCAGAGAGCGTGCACGAGACGACGGTGGGTTCGGGTTTCCTAGCGAAGAAGGGGAGCCCGAACCAACCTCTGCCTGCCATGCGGGCCAGACTACTTGGTGCTGCGGCCCTCAGGCGGTGTGGTCTGGGCGGGTAAGTAGCCAGGTGAGATAGCCACCCCCAAGCGCCGCCGTGACGAGGCCTACGGGAAGTTGGAACGGACTGAGTAGCCGTTGGGCGAGCAGATCGCCAGCGAGCAGGATGACCGCGCCCATGGCCATGGTGGGTAACATGACCGTCCCCGGGGCTCTAGTGAGCCGACGAGTCAGTTGCGGGGCGACGAGCGCGATGAAGCCGATCGGGCCAGCGGTCGCCACGGCCACGCCCGCCAGGGCCACCCCGACGAGGAGTGCGGCCGTGCGTGCCCGCGTCAACGGGACACCAAGCCCCGCGGCGACGTCGTCGCCGAGTTCCATGAACCGCAGGATGTGGCCGCAACAGAGGGCAGCAGGCAGAAGCGCTGTCAACGCCATGGCAAGGAGCGCAACGGGAGGCCACGTGATGGCATTGAGGCTACCGTACTGCCACGCCTTGGCCACTTCGGCGGCTTGGATATCGGCGCGGCTCAGCAGGAAATCGTTGACCGCGGAGGCCATGGCGGCGATGGCGATGCCGCCGACGATGAGACGATCGCCCACGCGCGTCGCGCCGCGATTCAGCGCGATGGTGGCCAGCGCGGTAGCCAGGCCGCCAACCAGGGTGCCTGCCGCGATCAGCGGCGTGGATGTGCTCCCGAACAGCAGGATTGCCACCAGCCCGCCGCTGGCGGCGCCGGTGGTGAAACCGATCAGATCGGGGCTGCCCAGCGGATTGCGCGACAAGCTCTGGAAGATGGCTCCGGATGCGGCTAACGCGGCCCCCACCAGTGCAGCGGCGGCGGCGCGGGGAAGGCGTTGCTCCAAGAGGAGGAACGCATCGGTGCCTGAGCCTGCGCCTCGCAGGATGGCCAGGGCGCGCGATGGCGCAATCTCGTATGTCCCAGTCATCGCGGTTACTGCTGCCACCACCAAACCGATCGCCAGGAGCGTGCTGCACACCAGCATGGATCGTTGGTGCATCAGCACGGCACGTTTTCCGGGCAAGGGGAGCCTCAGGTGTCCTCCGGGCGGACTCCGAGTCATGACTCGCTCCGTCGGATCAGGATCGCCAACAGAACCGGAGCGCCGAAGAATGCGGTCACGATGCCCACCTCCAGTTCGCTCGGACGCGCGACGATCCGCCCGGCGATGTCGCACAGCAACAGAAACGATGGACCCGTCAGGATGGAGGCGGCCAGCACGGCTCGATGGTCCACACCCACGATGAGTCGCAGTAGATGAGGGATGGCTAGGCCGACGAAACCGATGGGTCCGGCAGCGGCCGTGGCTGCCCCGCACAGCAAGGTGATGGCCATCAGGGCTAGGCCGCGGATCAGGCCCAACCGGACTCCGAGCGCTAGGGCCTGCTCGTCTCCGAGTGCCAAGGCGTTGAGGGAAGGGCCGCATAGCAGCGCGAGCATCAACCCGATCCCCAGGAACGGCAGCACGGGCAATAGCACGTCATATCCGCGATCGGCCGCAGAGCCGATGACCCAGAACCGGTACGAGCTGAAAACCTTGGCGTCGAACATCGTGATGACTCCAGTCGCGGCGCTCAACGTCGCTCCCAGCGCGGCACCGGCCAGCACGAGGCGGGCGTGGTCGCTGGTGTGAGTGCGGCGCAGGCTGTTGAGATAGACGAAGCCTGACGCTGTGGCCGAGCCGAGGAAGGCGAACCATAGATACTGGCCAGTCCCGCTGAGTCCCAGCACGGAGATGGCCACGACGACAGCTAACGCCGCGCCTGCGTTGACTCCCAAGAGGCCGGGTTCTGCCAGCGGGTTGCGGGTCAGAGCCTGCATCACCACGCCCGATACCACCATGGCGACGCCGATGCAGGCGGTTAGCAAAGTGCGGGGAAGACGTAGTTGCCACACGATGATCGAGGCTCGTGTTTCCTCCTGAGCGAACAGGGCATCCCAGACTTGGGCCAAGGTGAGCGGTTGCGATCCCAGGGCGAGACTGGCCAAAGTGAGCAGGCCTAGAAGGAGTACGCCAGCCAGAACTCCCGCTCCCCAGGCACCTTGCTTGAGGCTGAGGGTATGAGCCGTCACCGGTGTCCTTTCTGCTGGTGGAAGCGACGCTAGTCTATTAGGCAACAAAGTTGTAGTGTAAAGCCATGCGGCTGAATCGTGTGACTAACCTTCTACTGATTGGGTTCTTCCTGCCAGCGGTGCTGTTGGCTGGGTGTAGCGCCGGTGAGGCGTCGGCAGAAGGAAAAACATCCGGCTCGGCTGCCTCTAGCCAGTCTCTTGCCGCGCCACGTTCCATGCCGGAGGGCAAGGGAAGTGGCCAGGCCGACGGCGTCTTCCCGCGAACGGTGGTCCACTTCAAAGGAGAAACCACACTCAAGGAGGCGCCGCAGCGTGTGGCCATTGTCTCCACCGGTCAACTGGACGCCGTGCTGAGCCTTGGCGTCGTCCCCGTAGGCGCTACGGCACCCTCCGGCACAGACGTGGTACCGCAGTATCTGTTGGACAAGTACCCGCAGCAGGCCAGCGACCTGAAGGCGATCTCCTATCTGGGCAGCCGCACCGAACCGTCGGTCGAGTCCATCGCCACGATCAAACCGGACCTGATCTTGATCAACAGCGCGGGTAAGAACATCGATGAGTTGTACAAAACGTTGAGTGAACTCGCGCCCACCGTGGTGACGGAGGGGACCGGGGTGAACTGGAAGTCGGACTTTCTGCTGTTGGCCGACCCCTTAGGCAAGGTGGAGCAGGCCCAGAAGTGGCTGGACGAGTACCATCGGTCGGCCGCTGAGCTGGGGGAGAAGGTGCCCGACGATCAGACCATCTCGTTCCTTCGCCGAGACGGTGAACGGATCCGTGTCTTCGGGGTCGCATCGTTTACCGGCTCCATCGCCGAGGACTGCGGCTTGTCCCGGCCCGAGAGTCAGAGGTTTCAAGAAACCTCGGTGGATCTCAGCGGCGAACAGATCGATCAGGCAGATGGATCTTGGATCTTCTATGGCGTCAAGGGCGGGGACGCGAGCGAGTTGACCTCGCTTCCGCTGTGGGGCACCCTCAGCGCGGTAGAGGAGAAACGAGCGGTTCAGGTGGACGACGACCCGTTCTATCTCAACGCGGGCCCAACGGCGGCGCGGGTCGTCCTAG
>CAMCJC010000334.1 GCA_945875065.1 uncultured Propionibacteriaceae bacterium
AGGCCCATTACCCGCTTCAAGCGCTGCTCTACAGCGCCGCCCTGCACCGCTACCTCGCCTGGCGTCTGCCCGGCTACGCCCCGGAGCACCACCTGGGCGGCGTCGGCTACCTGTTCGTCCGGGGCATGGCCGGCCCCGCCACCCCGCAGGTCGACGGGCACCGCTGCGGGGTCTTCGAGTGGCAGCCGCCGACCGCCCTAACCGTCGCCGTATCGAAGGTGCTGGGAGGCGAGCGTGCCTGAGTTCGAGGTCCCCGTAGCCGCCACCGGCATCCTCCGCGACTTCGCCGCCGCCGGCATGATCGCTTTGGCCGATTTCCACTTGGCCCGTCGCCTGGCCGCCTACTGCGGCGAGACCGACGAGGTCGTGCTCCTCGCCCTCGCATTGGCGTCCCGGGAACTGCGCCTCGGCTCGGTCTGCCTCGACCTAGAGGCCGCGCACACCCTGGTCGTTCCTGGCTCGGTCGACGACGGCTCGGTCACCGACGCCACCGACCTCCCCTGGCCCGAACCGGCTGCCTGGCTGGCCGCCGTCGCCGCCTCACCCGCCGTAGGGCGGGACCGGCCCTTCACCCTCGACGGCACTCTGGTTTATCTGGCCCGCTACCACGCGGAGGAACGCACCCTGGCCAACCGGTTGCATGCCCGTGCCGCGCTGCCCGCCTTGCCGACGCCGCCCATCGCCACCGTGCCGGGCCTGAACCCGGACCCGTCGCAGGACGCCGCGGTCCGGGCGGCGACATCCCGCACCAGCGTCATCCTGGGCGGTCCGGGCTCCGGGAAGACCACTGTCGTGGGCCGCATCCTCGATACCCTCGCCCCCCTTAGCGTCGCACTCGCCGCCCCCACGGGGAAGGCCGCGACGCGGCTGGAATCGTCGGTACGTTCCCGGCTCCAGCACCCCGAACGGGTGCGCATCACCGCCGGGACCCTGCACTCCCTCCTTGGGGTCGTGCCTGGCCGGGATGCTCGCGCCTTCGGCGCTCACAATCCGCTCCCGCACGACCTGATCGTCGTCGACGAGGCGTCGATGGTCTCAGCGTCGATGATGTCCTGGCTCCTGGAAGCCGTCGCCGACGACACCCGCCTCGTGCTGATCGGCGACCCAGACCAGCTAGCCGCTGTCGAGGCCGGCGCGGTCCTGGCCGACATCGCGGCCGCGCCGGATCTGGTAGGACGCGACCGCGTCGCCCGCCTGGCCGGTTCGCACCGGAACGCGGGGGACGTCGCCCGCCTGGCCGACGCCATCCGCTCGGGAGACGCCGACGCCGCCTTGGTCCTCTTGGAAGGATCGAAGGAGTGCACCCTCGAGCCGTACACCGGGCGCGAGGACCTCGCCGCGTTGCCGCAGCTGGCCGAGCTGGTTCTAGAAGGCGCGCGCGAGGCCCAGCGAGCAGCCCTGGGTGGTGACGGCCCCGCGGCCGTCCAGGCGTTGGAGCGGCACCGGCTGCTAACCGCCCATCGCGACGGCGCCTACGGCACCGGCCACTGGCAGGCCAGCGTGCGGCGGTACCTCGCGGCCCAGCTGCCCGGTTACGCGGCCGACGCCTCCCCATACCCCGGGCAACCGTTGATCGCGCTGCGGAACTCCGATGTCGTCAGCAACGGTGAAGTCGCAGTCTTGGTGGAACGCGACGGCCGGCTGTGGGCGGCCCTCGACCGGGGCGACGACGTCGCCTACCTCGACCCGCTCCAGCTCGACGCCGCCCAGGAACTTCACGCGATGACGATCCACAAGTCGCAGGGCAGCGAGTTCGACGCCGTGAGCGTGATTCTGCCGCCCATCGGCTCACCGCTGCTCACCCGGGAGCTCCTCTACACCGCCGTCACACGGGCTAGAGGCCACGCCCACCTGTACGGCTCACCCGAGGCGCTGCGGCGGGCCGTTGAGACCCGTGCGCGCCGGGCGAGCGGGCTTGGTCGTACCTCCGTTGGGAGGGCGAAAACGGCCTAGGCTTAGGGGTACGCACGAGAAGGGATAAAGCCAGTGTCCGTGTTCGACCCCGTAGACCTTGCCCCCGCCGACCCGATCCTCGGCCTGACCGAGGCCTTCCGCAACGACCCGCGCCCGGGGAAGGTGAACCTCGGCGTCGGGGTCTACCTCGACGAGGCGGGCAAGCTGCCGTTGATGAAGTGCGTCGCCGATGCGGAGCGCAGGCTGGTGGAGGCAGGGAAGCCGCACGCCTACCTCGGCATTGACGGCCTGCCCGAGTACGACGACCTCGTTCGACGGCTGGTCTTCGGGCCAGATTCGCCCGTGGTAGCCGAAGACCGCGTCGTCACCGTCCAGACCCTGGGCGGCACCGGTGCCCTGAAGCTTGGCGGCGACTTCATCACCTACTTCGACCCAGCCGCGCACGTGTACATCTCCGACCCGTCCTGGGAGAATCACCGGGCGATCTTCGCGAAGATCGGCTTCACAGTTGAGGTCTACCGCTACTACGACGCGGAGCGGCGCGGCATCAACATCGAGGGTATGCTCGCCGACCTGGAGGCCGCGCGCCCCGGCTCGGTGATCGTGCTGCACGCGTGCTGCCACAACCCAACCGGCTACGACCTGACCCACGACCAGTGGACTGCGGTCATCGAGGTCGTCTCCGCTCGAGGGCTCATCCCGTTCCTCGACATGGCCTATCAAGGCTTTGGGGCCGGTCTCACCGAGGATGGCGCCGTCATCTCCCGCTTTGCCGCCGCCGGGGTTCCCCTGTTCGTTTCAACGTCGTTCTCGAAGTCTTTCGGCCTGTACGGCGAGCGTGTCGGGGCCCTTCACATCGTCACCGCAGACGGTGATGAGGCCAGACGGGTGCTGTCGCAGGTGAAGATCTGTGCGCGCACGAACTACTCGAACCCGGCTGCCCACGGGGCCGCGATCGTCGCCGACGTCCTCAGCCGGCCCGACGCGCACGCCGAGTGGGAGCGGGAGCTGGGTCGTATGCGCACGCGTATCAAGGCGATGCGCACCCAGCTGGTGGAGCGGCTGCACGGACTCGGGATCAAGGACATGGGTTTCATCGCCGACCAGGCCGGGATGTTCTCGTACTCGGGCCTGAGCGTCGACCAGATGCACCGCCTGCGCGAGGAGTTCGCGATCTACGGCACCGACGCTGGCCGCATGTGCATCGCGGCGCTGAACGAGGGCAATCTGCCGGTGGTCGCGGAGGCGATCGCGGCGGTGCGCTCCTAGGCGAGCGCGATCCCGATCATGGCGTAGAAGGCCAGGATCCAGAGCACCGTCATGGCGGCGCGTCCGAGGTAGAAACTGACGACGCGCCGCCGGTACTGCGAGATGACCAGGGGGGTCGTCGGGATGCCGAGGGTCCATGGGTCGAAGCCGACGATGCTGCGTTTGAACCCCCAGTGGTAGGGCAGGCCGAAGCGCTGCGTCGCGTCCAGGTGTTCGGTGGCGCC